>CAKRVL010000006.1 GCA_934408705.1 uncultured Blautia sp.
TCCGTACTGCGATCTTGGATTCCCTTGATGTCAATGTAGGTTCAAAAATAAAAGGGGCCTCGCACATCCCAGGATTCATTTTTTCTAAAAATAATTATACCTTAGTATATACTGTTTTTCAACAGAAAATGCACATTTTCTTTTTACAGATTTTTAACAATAAATTTATCGAAATTTACTTAATTCCCAGAATATCCTTCACAGTAGCAGGCATATCCTCTGCGTCAACCACACGGTCGTGAAGCACCGGTGCAGTGCGGATATCATTGACAGCCTTGGGAACTGCTACACCTGACAGCTTCTCCAGTGCATCTGCAAGTGCGAAGTCATCCAGCTTCTCATGATCTGCTGAAATAGCGTCCATAACACTTCTGGTAAATTTGTATGGGCTTGCAGTGGATGCGATCACTGCCGGAGTCTTATCTCCAGTCTCTTTAACATATTTCTTATAGACACCTGCCGCAACCGCAGTATGTGTATCAATCACATAATTGCCTGCCTTGTAAACCTGACGGATCGTTTCTTTTGTCTCATCCTCAGTACAGTAATTTCCGTAAAAATCCTCCAGCTGAGCTTTCATCTCTGGTGTTATGGTATATTCGCCGCCTTTGGAAAGATTATCCATGAGCTGTCTGCATTCCTCAGGATTTCCTCCTGTGATTCGGTAGATCAGACGCTCCAGGTTACTGGAAATCAAAATATCCATAGACGGAGAGCTGGTGAGAATGAAGTCTCTCTTTCTGTTATATGTACCGGTGGAAAAGAAATCAAATAATACTTTATTCTCATTAGAAGCACAAATCAGTTTGTTTACCGGAAGTCCCATCTGCTTCGCGTAGAATGCAGCCAGAATATTCCCAAAATTTCCAGTGGGAACAACCACATTGATTTTCTGTCCGGCTTTAATTCTGCCCTGACGTACCAAAGTCGCATATGAATACACATAATAAACGATCTGTGGAACAAGACGGCCTATATTAATGGAATTAGCAGATGAGAACTGGAAGCCAGACTGGGCAAGCTCTGCAGCCAGCTCCTTGTCATTGAACATTTTCTTCACAGCTGTCTGCGCATCATCAAAGTTACCTGTAATTCCAACTACGTAAGTGTTTGCCCCCTTCTGAGTCACCATCTGCTTTTCCTGAATAGGGCTTACACCATGCTTCGGATAGAATACGATGATCCTGGTTCCCGGAACATCTGCAAATCCTGCCAATGCAGCTTTACCGGTATCTCCCGATGTCGCTGTCAGGATCACGATCTCATTTTTTACATTATTTTTCTTCGCAGCTGTAGTCATAAGGTATGGCAGAATAGAAAGTGCCATATCCTTAAATGCGATAGTCGGACCATGGAAAAGCTCAAGATAATAAGCTCCGTCAGCCTCTTTAAGAGGTGCGATCACATCTGTATCGAATTTTTTATCATATGCACTGTTAATACAGTTACGCAGTTCATCCTCTGTAAAATCAGTAAGGAGACGGCTCATTACCTGATAAGCAGTTTCCTGATAAGTCATCTTTGAAAGCTCATCCATAGAAACATCAAGTGCCGGAATCTGTGTGGGTACAAACAGCCCTCCATCTTCAGAAAGTCCCTTCAAAATAGCCTGAGAAGCGGTTACCGGTTCTCCTTTTCCTCTGGTGCTCTGGTACATTACCTGCATTTGTTATTCCTGCCTTTCGCTTATTATTATGAGACAGAGCTGCCAGAGGCTGTGATGTCCTGACAGTGAACTGTCTCTTTACTACCTTAATTCAACTTTATAGGTATTATACATACTTCACCGTGCTAAATCAACACCAAATTAAAAAAGGTCACCTGGATTTTATTTTCCAGGTGGCCTGTATCCTCTTATTACAGAATGTTAAGTTATAAATTTTAATTTATGATATCTATCTTTTTACCATCTGAACCACGTTCGCTTCGTCTGTGGAAGAATCGCTTCCACTGTTCTGCTCATCTGTTTCATCTGGATAGGTGTAAAATTCGTGAACACCATACTTGAATAATTTCTTTAAATCCCTATCGAACCAGGACACATTCTGCTTCTCTGCAGCAGAACGCTGAATAAAAAAGAGCGCTCCCTCTGAATAATCAGTTCCTTCTAATGCCTGCTTCACAGCTTCCCTGGTCTCATCAGTTACAGTTACCTCATAAAACTTTCCGTCATAAACCGGAGAGAACTGAGGAATTCCGTTTCTCTGATCCAGGATCACGCCTGAAATGGTATCTGGAAACTCATCATGGGAAAGGCGGTTCATGATTACGTTAGCTATCAGCACACGTCCCTTAATATCTTCTGTTCCTGCTTCCGCCTCCACGATGTGGAGCAAATTGTCATAGTCTGTGTCTGTCATCATTTTAGGATTCGCAGACATGGATACGGCTGCTGCATCAAGGCTCTCTACAGTATCTGCCATAGAATCGCCTACATTCAGCTCATCTGCATTTCCTTTCACTCTCTTTACACGCTGTCCAACCATAACCCGTTCACAGGAGGTTCCGATCCGTGTAACAGAGGTTCCTGCTGATGGAGTATCTGCCACGCTTGTCACCATGCCGGCAATTCCCGTAGGCAGATCATAGTCTACAGTTCCCGAATCCAGCCAAAGCCCAGCTGATTCATTCTCCTCATCTGAGGCCGCATACACCTGACTCCTGGGGGCTGAATCAACCACCTTCGAGCCTATTGCAAAAATCATTGCCAACGCGGCGCAGGCGCTAAGAGTTACAAAATTATGTACAAGAGGGTTTCCATTCTTTTTCCTCTGGTCTCCGCCCTTGCAAGTTGTTACATAATGTAAACTTCTCTTTAATTTCATATTCTTCTTTCCTTGCACTTTTGTTATGTTTTGATTTCTTTAATTATTTATTTCGTAACATTTCTGTAATTTATAGGAAAATTATATTTAATATTCCCCTGAATGTCAAGTTTTTTTTGCTGATATATGCTTTTTTCCTTGGAAAACTGCTAAAAAAAGAAGGAAAACAATAGAAAGCAAGCCCATTCCGTCAAAATGCATGTAACATTTTTGACAAATTTGCCCGTTTCTATTTTCCCCTTCTTAATCTTAAGTATAAGTATTTCTCCCCTTCTTATATTCCTGATTATATTCTTCTTTTACTCTTTCGTCAATTATTTTCCATCGATGGTTTTCGACAAACTTATCGGTTATTAATTGCTGTTACAAGAGCATCAATGGATGCATGGATGATATCCGGATCTACGCCGGCTCCCCATGCCATACTGCCATCAGGCTTTTTGATTCCTACATAAGCAATTGCCTTGGAGCTGGAGCTGCGCTCTAAAGCATGCTCCTGGTAAACTTCCAGAGAATATTTCAGTTCATATGCCTTCTTCAAAGCATTACTTACAGCATCAAGACGACCATTTCCAAATGCCTCAGTTGTAATAGTTTTACCATTAAATGTAGAAGTTACTTTTGTAACAATTCCACCATCCTTCTGCTGGAAATGAACCTCATTAACATTATATGGCTGTACCACATTTTCGAAGGTCTTTTTAAACAGCTCGAAAATTTCTTCTGAATGAAGCTCTTTGTGAAGGTGATCGGAAACACCCTTCGCAGTATACCCCATTGCCTCCCGCATTTTCGGCGGAAGGTTCAATCCATATTTTGTTTCCAGGATATAACCTACGCCACCCTTTCCAGACTGACTGTTAATCCGGATAACATCTGCATCGTAGTTACGTCCAACATCTGTAGGATCGATTGGCAGATATGGAACAGTCCAACGATTGGGATCTTTTTCTTCGATCCAATGCATACCTTTCGCGATAGCATCCTGGTGGGAACCTGAGAACGCTGCAAAAACAAGAGCTCCACTGTATGGACTTCTTTCTCCTACTGTCATTCCGGTACATTCCTCATATACTTCACAAATATGTGGCATATCGGAAAAATCAAGCTTCGGATCTACGCCCTGGGAATACATATTCATTCCCAATGTTACGATATCAACGTTACCTGTGCGCTCACCATTTCCAAATAAAGTTCCTTCAATACGATCTGCCCCGGCCAAAATTCCCATTTCTGAATCCGCTACGCCGCAGCCACGATCATTGTGAGGATGTAAGGATACGATCACATTCTCCCTGTGAAGCATGTGCTTACACATATATTCAACCTGGCTTGCATATACATGGGGCATGGAATGTTCTACAGTTACAGGTAAATTAATGATACATTTATTATCCGGTGTAGGTTTCCAGACATCAATCACTGCATTGCAGACCTCAAGAGCATATTCGGGCTCTGTTCCTGTGAAGCTCTCAGGACTATACTCAAACTGGAAGTTTCCTTCCGTCTGCTCTGCAAGCTCTTTTAATAATTTGGCACCATCTACTGCAATTTTTAAAATTTCCTCTTTTGATTTCTTAAACACCTGTTCACGCTGTGCAACTGAAGTGGAATTATAAACATGAACAATTGCTTTAGGTGCGCCTTTTACAGCCTCAAAGGTCTTGCGGATAATATGCTCTCTGGCCTGTGTCAGCACCTGGATAGTAACATCCTCAGGGATCAGATTGCGATCGATCAGGGTGCGAAGAAATGTATATTCTGTCTCAGATGCAGCAGGAAAACCAACTTCAATTTCTTTGAATCCAATTTGTACAAGGAGCTTGAAAAACTCAACCTTCTGTTCCAGACTCATTGGAATCACAAGTGCCTGGTTGCCATCACGAAGATCTACTGAACACCATGCAGGCGCTTTATCAATATAATCCTTTTTTGCCCAGTCCATACAAGTTTCCGGCGGAAGATAATACTGTTTTTTGTACTTATTTGCATTCATCATTTCTTTAATTCCTCCATGTTCTGATTTTTCATTTAATCGTAAGGTTTATTTCCTCTACACAAAAAAATCTTCCGGCTCTGCACTTATACTAAATGCAAGAGACGGAAGACAAATGCCTTACGCGGTACCACTCTTATTTTATGAATAGTAAATTCATACACTTATGGATACGGGATCACTCCTTATATCCTCTCCTAATAACGGGGGAGTTCCGGCTGTATCTACTCTTGCCCAAATTCCATTCTTACGAGCAATTTGAAAACAGCTGCTCCAAGGCGAGTTCTACAGTTCCCTTCTGCTGTCTCGCACCAACCGACAGTTCTCTGTACTCCAGTTACCATATACTATTCCTTATCAAAGCATTTTCCTTATGTTCTTCGTGGTTATTACTTTAACATTTCCAGGGACGTTTGTCAATTAGTATTTTGACGTTCTAAAGTGTTAATAAGTTAAAAAGGGTGAATAACCAGAATTTTTTCTATTTTATAACAAAAAAATAACCACAGAGAATCTCTGTGATTAAAATGCAATCAGAATATCTGGTTGTATCAAAGTCCGCAAACCCTTGATTTTACTGCATTAATCGGGGCAACAGGATTTGAACCTGCGACCTCACGGCCCCCAGCCGTGCGCGCTACCAAGCTACGCCATACCCCGTAACATTTGCTATTTTAACAAATGTATTCTGAAAAATCAACTATTTTTTTCTGAAAATTGAATTTCTTCTTTTTGATCAAAAAGACCTTATGCCTGGTAAGGTGAACCAGACATAAGATCACTTTAATTTCACTTTGCCAGTTTATAGTAAAGTTACTGCTGAGCATTGATATAATTAACAAGGCCTTCAGCTTTGATGATTTTCTGCATAAACTCAGGAAATGCCTGACCTTTGAACTGGGTTCCTCTGGTGCGGTTATAAATCATACCGGAGTCAAAATCCACTTCCACTTCATCCCCATCTTCGATTCCTTTACTTGCCTCGGCGCATTCAATGATCGGAAGCCCGATATTGATAGCATTGCGGTAAAAGATTCTGGCAAATGTCTCTGCAATAACACAGCTAACACCGGCTGCTTTAATAGCGATCGGTGCATGTTCACGGGATGAACCACAGCCAAAATTCTTTGTTGCCACAATAATATCACCCTTTTGAACTCTTTTTACAAAGGTTTTGTCAATATCCTCCATGCAATGAGTTGCCAGTTCTGCCGGATCAGAGGAATTCAGGTAACGTGCCGGAATAATAACATCTGTATCTACATTATCTCCATATTTAAAAACTCTGCCTTTTGCCTGCATGATAAACAATCCTCCTTATAATCCCAATTCTTCCGGTGCACAGATATAACCGGTTACTGCGCTCGCAGCTGCAACTGCCGGGCTTGCAAGATAAACTTCTGAATCCACATGTCCCATACGTCCCACAAAATTACGGTTGGTAGTTGAAATACATCTCTCACCTGCAGCCAGGATTCCCATATATCCTCCAAGACAAGGTCCACAGGTAGGCGTACTTACAACTGCTCCAGCCTCAATAAATATCTTCAGAAGTCCTTCCTCCATTGCCTGAAGATAAATTGCCTGTGTAGCCGGAATTACAATACAGCGAACTCCCTTCTTGACCTTACGTCCCTTCAGGATTTCGGCTGCCACACGAAGATCGTCAATACGTCCGTTTGTACAGGATCCAATTACTGACTGGTCAACGGCAACAGGCTCAGCGATTTCAGAAATTGTCTTAGTGTTCTCCGGCAAATGAGGAAAGGCAACTGTTGGCTCTAATGCGCCAAGATCAATTGTATACTCTTCTTCATAAACAGCATCCTCGTCAGCCTCATATACCTTATATGGACGTTTGGAATGTTCCTTCATATATTCAATTGCAAGCTCGTCAACCGGGAAAATCCCATTCTTTCCTCCAGCTTCGATTGCCATATTTGCAATAGTGAAACGATCGTCCATGGAAAGATTCTTTATGCCCTCTCCCACAAACTCCATAGATTTATAAAGAGCCCCATCAACTCCGATCATGCCGATTATATGTAAGATCACATCTTTACCGCTAACCCATTTTTTCGGTTTTCCTACAATATTAAATCTGATTGCTGAGGGTACCTTAAACCATGCTTTTCCAGTGGCCATACCAGCAGCCATATCCGTACTTCCAACACCTGTAGAAAATGCTCCAAGAGCGCCATAAGTACAGGTATGTGAGTCTGCACCTATGATCACATCACCAGCTACTGTAAGACCTTTTTCCGGAAGAAGTGCGTGCTCGATTCCCATCTGTCCTACATCAAAGTAATTGGTAATGTCATGACGACAGGCAAATTCACGGACACATTTGCAGTGCTCAGCGGATTTAATATCTTTATTCGGGATAAAATGATCCATTACCAGTGCTATTTTATCTTTATCAAATACAGTATCTACGGTCATCTTGTCCATTTCATGGATAGCAACCGGAGAAGTGATATCGTTTCCAAGAACAAGGTCAAGCTGTGCCTCTATAAGCTGTCCTGCTTCTACATGATCCAGACCTGCATGTGCTGCCAGAATCTTCTGAGTCATTGTCATTCCCATTTTTGTATTCCTCCTGATTCATTGTATGTTGATATTTTATCACACTTTCTGTTATAATCAAAATACATATTAATCATATTTATCATAACTTGTAGTTATATATTCATCATGCAGACACATTATTTTTATAATTTCAGGAGGAAACCATGCAGGAAAATTTATCACTTTATCATATTTTTTATACAGTCAGCCGTACCGGAAACATCTCTTCTGCAGCTAAAGAGCTATACATCAGTCAGCCAGCTATCAGCCGCGCGATCAAGAAACTGGAGAACAATCTGGACACCACCCTTTTTAAACGCAGCTCCAGAGGTGTAATTCTCACTCCTGACGGTCAGCTTCTCTATGAAAAAGTAAAAGAAGCCTTTGCCCTTCTAAATGAGGGCGAAGACTCCATACTCCATAACCGCTCCAGAGAAATCCCCCGTCTGCGTATTGGCGCAAGTGCAACCTTGTGTAAATATGTTCTCATGCCACGACTGAAGGATTTCATTTCTGCAAATCCACAAATCCGTATTACGATCTCCTGCCAGTCTACTTACCAGACCTTGAAGCTTCTTGAAGACGATAAAATAGATATTGGACTGATTGGGCGGCCACAGAAGCTGAACGGGTACGACTTCCGGTCATTATTACAGATTCAGGATACATTCGTAGCTACCAGACAATATCTGGAAAACCAGCGCCAGCTGTTTCCGGCAGAATCTCTTTATCACACAGCCACCTTCATGCTTCTGGATGAGCAGAATATTACAAGACAATCTGTTAATACCATGCTAAACGAACACCAAATGCAGTTAGGACATATTCTCGAAGTCAGCTCCATGGATCTTCTCATTCAATTTGCACAAGTGGGATTGGGAATCGCCTGCGTGATCAAAGAATTTGTTCAAAAAGATATAGATGCAGGGACGCTTGTGGAAGCACCTCTGGGACTTGACTTTCCGTCAAGAGAGATTGGTTTTGTATGCAAGAAAGGGAGCAAACACCAGGAACTTTTGGATCAGCTGGCGTTTCGTTAAAGCAGTGCAAATAAAAATCCGGCTTTCGCCGGATTTTTACTTAGTTATTGATAAGTTTGTCTTCGCCGTTCCAGCTGTAAAGTTTACGAATTTCTTCGCCAACCTTCTCTGATGGATGCTCAGCAGCTTTCTTTCTCATAGCTTTGAAATGTACCTGACGTCCAGCCGGGCTCATATCAAGCAGGAAGTCTTTTGCGAAAGTACCATCCTGAATATCGGAAAGTATCTTCTTCATTGCTTTCTTTGTATCTTCTGTAATAATCTTCGGTCCTGTAATGTAATCACCATACTCAGCTGTATTAGAGATGGAGTATCTCATTCCAGCGAAGCCTGACTGATAGATAAGATCTACAATCAGTTTCATCTCATGGATACACTCAAAGTAAGCATTTCTCGGGTCATAACCAGCCTCGCAGAGAGTCTCGAAACCAGCCTGCATAAGTGCACAAACACCACCGCAAAGTACTGCCTGCTCACCGAAGAGGTCTGTCTCTGTCTCTGTACGGAATGTAGTCTCAAGAAGTCCTGCTCTTGCACCACCAATAGCAAGTCCATATGCAAGTGCTTTGTCAAGTGCCTTTCCTGTATAATCCTGCTCAACAGCTACCAGACAAGGAGTTCCCTTGCCAGCCTGATATTCACTTCTTACTGTATGACCAGGTGCT
This sequence comes from uncultured Blautia sp., assembly GCA_934408705.1. GTDB lineage: Bacteria > Bacillota > Clostridia > Lachnospirales > Lachnospiraceae > Blautia_A. Next base: position 9,095 of record CAKRVL010000006.1, read on the forward strand.
TTCGGAGCAATCATAGTAACATCTACGTTCTTAGGTGGAACGATGCATCCGAAATGAATATTGAAACCATGAGCAAACATAAGCATGTTTCCTTCCTCAAGGTTCGGCTCAATATCCTTCTTATACATATCAGCCTGCTTCTCATCATTGATGAGGATCATGATGATATCAGCTTTCTTTGCTGCCTCTGCTGCTGTATATACTTTAAAGCCCTGCTCTTCAGCTCTCTTCCAGGATTTGCTGCCTTCGTAAAGACCGATAATGACATCACATCCGGACTCCTTCAGGTTCAGTGCATGTGCATGTCCCTGGCTGCCGTAGCCAATAATTGCGATTGTTTTTCCATCTAATAATGAGAGATTACAATCTTCCTGATAAAAAATTCTTGCTGACATTTTCGTTTCCTCCTACTATGTTAAAACTTATATATCGTTAAGGGCATATATATGCATATTCTATGTATGATTATTCAACTTCAAAATACACATCCCTTAGCAAACTATAAAAACTTCACTCCATGAGAGCCTCTCTCAAGTCCCATAACACCAGCTCTGGCCAGTTCCAGGATCTCGTAGTCTCCCATAAGATCAATAAACGCCTCCAGCTTGGACTTACTGCCTGTCATCTCTACAATAAGAGAATCCTTGCTCACATCCACAACCTTGGCACGGAAAATATCCGCAATGGAAACAATCCCCTGTCTCTGCTCCGGGGCTGCTGCCACCTTCACAAGAACAGTCTCGCGAACAACGCTTTCAGATGGATCCAGAACCTTAATATCCCTTACATCAATAAGCTTCGCAAGCTGTTTCACAATCTGATCCAGAATTGCGTCATCTCCGCTGCACACAACTGTAATTCGTGTGTAATTCACATCTGCTGTAACTCCAGCAGTAATACTGTCAATATTATAACCACGACGGCTGAACATTCCTGCGATCCGGCTAAGCACACCTGACGTGTTATCAACTAATAAAGATAAAATCCTGTTTTGCATAAATATTATCCTGCTTTCGTGCTTCAGATTGATATGTTTACCATTATAACAACTAAATCCGTTTTGTCAATGCTACACTTCAAAAAAGTTTTAAAGTTTTATTGTGTTAAAGCATAATTATACATATTCCCGCTGTTAAGCAATCCCTATATAAGGTACTTGCTCTGTAAATCCGACACTGTCTTAGGATTCATATAAAGCCCTTTTCGTAAAAAGCGTTCCACATTTCCATATTCTGCATACACTGTCCGGAACATCCGGTCCAGATACTCTTCCTTCACCTTGAACAGAGCCGATACTTTCTTTACATTCGCAATACTGTCCAGCTTGTTCGCCTCAAGGTAACGAAGCATATAGTCCAGCTCTCTTGTCAGACAGGCATTAGACCGCATAAAATCCTCGCGTATCACATCTCTGTGAACTCCAAGCGCACAGAGAAGAAGAGCTGTCACCACACCAACTCTGTCCTTTCCAATGCTGCAATGCCACAATACAGCACCATTCTCATGATGTAATATTACATCCATAAATCTGGCACACTGCTTCACAGAGTACTGATCCCTGGCAAAATTCTCATACTGCTGCCCGATCAGGTTCTCAAGGTCCCCGCCATATTCCAGAATTTCCTTCAGCATGCTGTTAGTCTGTAAAATGCCAAGCACACTTACCCGAGAGTCACTGATGGTCTCCTCATCAATCATAGGAATATGATAATATTCTGCACCCTTTACCACAATGTCCGGTCTCTCATTCCGCTCTCTCTGATCCCTGAGATCGATCACGGTCCTCAGCTTACAGTCCTCTTGTAATACACGCTGATCTGCCATGGAGGCATGATAAAGATTTCCGCTTCTGAGCAGCTTCCGCGGAAGGATATGACGTCCATCCTTAGTAGCTATCGCCCCCAGATCTCTGGTATTAGGAAGGCTCTGAAGAGGGATCCGGCCGCCCTTGGGAAATCCGGTGGCCATATCCGGATTAAAAAGTCTGAGAATACGCAGACAATCCTGTGCCTCATGCTCTGTCATCTCGAAGTGATATTGCTTTTTTCTCCTGGTAATGATCACCAGATAATTGGAAATCATCTGCTTCACTGCTGCTTCCGCATTATCTCCTTCTCGCTGGATATACGCCCAGACAATGTCCCGGCATGGAAGATTATTCTGTATCATATGTCTGAAAAAAATCAGATTTCCATCTTCTACGCGAATCTTACCGTATCTCATAAATCTCCTCCATTCGTCTCCTGTCCCTATAACGATACCACAGAAAACAAAATTTGACAATTACAGGAAAGTGTTTATAATCAAAAAAGATAACTGCCGCCAAATCTGCGGCAGTCAAAGAAAGGTGAATTTTGTTATGGAAAACCTGATTTTTTGTCTCAATGCAACTATTCCTATTTTTCTGACTCTTATGTTAGGATACCTGCTGCGACAAATTGGTCTATATGATGATTCCTTTGTCTCTCAGATGAATAAATTTGTGTTTAAAGCAGCTTTACCTGCACTTTTGTTTATGAATATTTCACAGGCAGATTTCTACCAGGTATGGGATACAAAAATGGTTCTCTTCTGTTTTGCCGCTACTTTTTGCAGTATTGCCATTTCTATCGGACTGTCCTTTTTATTAAAGCCAAGGGACATCCAGGGAGAATTTGTCCAGTCCTCTTACAGGAGCAGTGCCGCGATCCTGGGTATTGCAATCATCCAAAATTTATATGGTGATGCAGGAATGGCACCTCTTATGATCATTGCCAGTGTACCCCTTTATAATATCATGGCTGTTACCGTTCTTTCTTTTATGAAACCAGGCAATCATGGCATGAATGTAAAGCTAGCTATAAAAACACTAAAGGAAATCGCAGCCAATCCTATTATCCTTGGTATCCTGGCAGGACTTGCCTGGTCTGTTTTACGCCTTCCACTTCCGGCAATACTATCCGGCACTATAAATAATCTGGGAAAAACAGCTACACCTCTTGGTCTGATAGCAATGGGAGGCGCCCTTCATTTCGGAAAAGCATTTTCCAGACCAAAGGCAACTATAGCCTGCACCTTTTTGAAACTGGTGGGCTTTTGTGCTATCTTCCTTCCCATAGCTATCAGACTTGGCTTTACCCACGACAAGCTTGTTTCCATTCTGATCATGCTTGGCTCCGCCTCCACAGTAAGCTGTTATATCATGGCGAAGAACATGGGACATGAGGGCTCTTTCTCCTCCAGCGTTATTATGCTGACCACATTACTCAGCGCATTTACTCTTACCGGATGGTTATTTATTTGCAGAAACCTGGGACTGATTTAGAAATTTTTTATACCAATCCCGGTCAGGATCTCATATAAAGCTTCCAGACTGTATGGCAGTATTCCTTCATCAATCTGAAATTTCGAATGATGTAATGGATAAACCTTTCCCGGAATCCCACCAAGGAATACACAGAACAGTCCTTTTGTCTGTAAAAAATAACGATAAGCATTATCTCCGGACAAAAACAGCTCATCCTCTCCCTCCAGAAGGAATCTGTCCCCGAATACCCTTTGTCCTGCTGCTTCTGCAATTCTGGTAAGTCCGGTATCATTTGCGAAAGGCAGCACTGCTGGCTTCGGATATTCCAGCTCTATCCTGGTTCCGGTTCCTTCTTCTATTTCTTTCAAGGCTTCCTTCAATTTCTTATCAAGTGCCAGATAATCCTCCTCATAAGCAGCCCGGATATTTCCGCGCATAGTTACAAGGTCTGTAATAATGTTGGCGTATTCTCCTCCATGAATACTCCCAATCCCCACCAGGCAGGAACCTTTTCCCTTATAAGTGCTATTAAGCTCATGAAATGCCTGCGCCACCAGCGATGCTGCATATATGCTGTCTATGCCCTTGTCCGCCTCACACCAGTGGCTTGATTTTCCATGGACACGGATTTCCATGCCATTGATCATAGCTGATGCCTGCCCCTCATGCACAGCCATTCCCAAAGACTGGTCAACTGCATAATGGAACATGAGAAAAGCGTCCGGGTCTCCGTCAAGTGCTCCTGCAGCAAGCATCCTCTTCGCACCTTCTCCGATTTCTTCTGCCGGTTCAAAGAGAAATCGCAGCTTCACAGGAAAGGCTTCTCCCTCTTCAACCAGAATCCGTGCTAATACAAGAGCTGTTGCAACAATTCCATCATGACTGCAGGCATGCATGATTCCCTTATTTTCGGACGCATAAGACAGCCCGGTTTGTTCTTGTATAGGGAGAGCATCCATTTCTGCCCGAAGCACCACTTTCTTTCTGGAAGCAAAAGCTTCACTGTCCTGACTGGGATGCTCTGCAATAATTCCGGTAGGCTCCACACTCTGCAGCCTGTATCCTAATTTTACCAGATAATCACGTATAAAAGCTGAGGTTTCAAACTCCTGAAGCCCCAGCTCGGGATGCCTGTGGAAATGCCTGCGTAGCTGAATCAGCTCTTCCTTGTATTTCTCAAATTTACACTGATAATTTATTTGTTCTGACATATTTTACCCAAAACCCTTTATCACATTTTCTCAGATCAACCCCAGATATTCCAGTCCGTTTTTGATTCCATAATGAAAAACATCTGTCGTCACGTAATCTGCCAGCTTCTTGATTCCAGGAGCCGCATTTCCCATTGCGATCTTTGTATTTGCATATTCAAACATAGAAAGATCATTATTGCTGTCTCCGAATACGATCGTATCCTCATGTGCAATATTAAAAATACCACATACAGCCGCAATTCCAACAGCCTTGGAAAAGCCCTTGGGAATCATCTCAATTGTGTTACCGGCAAGACCTTCTCCTACATGACCGATAAATTCATAATATTCCTCAAGCTCTGCGCAGGCTCTCTTAGGATCACTTCCGGATACAATTTTGGCACTGATCTTATTAATGTGGAGGTCATGCTCATACCCCCTAATAGGACGCCATCTGTCTCCCAACGCCTTCGTGATCAGATCTGTATACCAGTTAACCTCTGTCGTATACTCATCCTTATCATAATACATCCAGTCAGCACCCTCCATAACCGGAATCATACCGTATTTTCGGAGCACCTGTACAGAATGCCACGCTGTCTCTGTAGTCAGCTCCTTATTAAACAGCCGTTCCCCGTTCTTTTCAATGGTACAGCCACAGGCGCTGATCATCCCTGTAAACGGGATCTGCTCCAGATAATCCGGCACAAAAGCGCGGCTTCTTCCTGTACACAGCCAGGCTTCATGGCCATTATCCACCAGCCTCTTAATGGCTTCTACAGCACTTGCAGGAGTTCCCTTTTCAATATCACAAATGGTTCCGTCCGCATCAAAAAAGACTGCTTTTTTACCGATATCAGGCATAAAATACCTCCGCAAGCTTTATGAAATCACAGGTATCCTTCACACCGGCAGTTTCATAGGGGGAATGCATGGCAAGCTGAGGCAGCCCGATATCTACTGTATTTAAAGCCACCTGAGTGTTGGAGATATTTCCAAGTGTAGAACCGCCGGGCACATCGGAACGATTCACGTAAACCTGACAGGAAACCCCTGCCTCTTTACAAAGCTCCTTAAACATAGCTGCAGAAATACCATCTGTACAATACTTCTGATTAGCATTATATTTCACTGCAATACCCTCATTAATGTGAGGACGGTTCACAGGATCTGCCTTCTCCGGATGGTTAGGATGAATGGCATGAGCATTATCTGCAGAGATCATGAAGCTCTTTGCAAGAGAAATCATATAATCCTCATAGCTTCTGCCAAGCCCCAGATTAATACGAAGAAGTGTATCACGAAGGAATGTAGACGCAGCGCCCTGCTTGGTGCCGCTTCCCACCTCTTCATTATCCATCACCATATGCACACAAATGCTCTTCTCATTTTTACCTGCAATAATACCCTCCATAGAAGAAAAGGCGCACTGCAGATCATCCAGTCTCGGTGCAGATACAAAGGCATCTTCTCCGCCCCAGACAGTGCCAGGCATACGATCATAAAGAAACAGATCATGTCCTAAGATATCCTCTTCCTTTACCCCGGCAGCCTCTGCCACTGTTTTGAAGAAAGAACCCTTAGAGCTCTCCAAGCCATAAAGAGGAAGCATGTCCTTCTGCACATTAAATGTATAGCCATTGTTCGCATCACGATTCATATGAATAGCCAGATTGGGGATCATCAGCATATCCTTATCAACAGCCACCAGTTTCTCACAGATCTCTCCATTTTCCTTCACGATCAGGCGTCCAGCTACAGAAAGAGGTCTATCAAACCACGGTGCCAGAAGAGCACCTCCATAAAGCTCCACATTCAGCTTCACATAACCGTTCTCAACCATCTCCGGATTCTCTTTAATTTTAAATGTGGGAGAATCACTGTGGCTTGCAATAATGTGGAATACGTCACTTGACTCCTCAGGAAGTGTAAATGCAATAATAGCAGAATGATTCCGGGTTACGAAATACTTCCCGCCATTTTTAAGCTCCCAGTGCTCATCCTCCTTAAGCTCTGCAAATCCATTCTCAGTAAATCTCTTCTTCATCATCTCCACTGCCTGGAATGCAGTAGGACTCTCTTTAATAAAAGTAAGCAATTTCTCTGCTGTATGGTTCATTTCAAAAATCTCCTCAATCTTTAATAATCAGTGCCATAAATACCAGGTCTGTATTTCCTGTATTTGCAAGACCATGGCCTTTTCCGTCCGGGGTGAATGTGATATCCCCGGCCCGTACATGTCTCCATGATGTTCCATTATCATTATATTCGCCCTCACCGGTAAGAATATAATAAGTCTCGCTCTCACCATAATGCATATGGAAGCCAAGTGAACATCCCGGCTCCAGAGTTACCTCTGCATAAAGCCCACACTTGCCATTCAGCTGTTGCTCATCTAACAGCTCCTTGATGATTACATGTCCGTTACCTTCACACATATGCTCAACACGACTGATCTTCATCGCCATTTTCCTCCTTTGGTCTGTTAATAAAACAGGACGTATTTCCAGCCTAAGCCAGAGATACGCCCTGTTTTTCAGCTTAATTCAATTATAATTACAAACTCTTGATCCTGTCAATGGCTTTCAGGGTATTCTCGTAAGTACCGAAGGCAGTCAGACGGAAAAATCCCTCTCCATGTGCTCCGAAGCCAGAGCCTGGCGTACCCACCACATTAGCCTGCTCAAGAAGATAATCAAAAAACTCCCAGGAGGTCATTTTATCCGGAGTTTCCAGCCAGATATACGGTGCATTCACTCCACCTGAAACAGAGAAGCCAGCCTTTGCCAGTTCATCATGGATCAGCTTTGCATTTCGCATATAATAGCTAACCTGCTCCTTCAGCTGGGCCTTTCCCGCCTGAGAATATACCGCTTCACCGGCCTTCTGCACAATGTAGGGAGCGCCGTTAAACTTGGTACCGTGACGTCTTGCCCACAGGCTGTGAAGTGACACTCCATCTCTTACAAGCTCCTTAGGAATCACAGTGAAACCAAGTCGGACACCGGTAAAACCTGCGTTCTTGGAAAAGCTGCGAAGCTCTATGGCACAGGTTCTTGCACCCGGGCATTCATAAATACTGTGTGGAACGTTTTGCTCTGAAATATATGCTTCATAAGCCGCATCATAAATGATCACACAGCCGTTTTTGTTTGCATAATCCACCCATTTCTGCAGCTCATCCTTTGTGATTGCAGAGCCGGTAGGGTTATTTGGAAAGCAAAGATAGATCAGGTCCGGCACCTCTTTGGGAAACTCTGGCAAAAACCCGTTTTCCTTGCAGCAAGGCATATAGATTACACCGTCAAAATTTTCACGAGCACTATTATAGGCTCCGGTACGGCCAGCCATAACATTTGTATCCACATAAACCGGATAAACCGGATCACATACAGCTACCTTGTTATCCGTTCCAAATATTTCCTGGATATTTCCGGAATCACTTTTTGCGCCGTCGGAAACGAACACTTCATCAGCTGCAATGTCACAGCCCCTGTCCTGATAATCATTCTTTGCAATTGCATTTCTCAGAAATTCATAGCCCAGATCCGGCGCATAGCCATGAAAGGTTTCTGCGTGAGCCATCTCCTCAACAGCACTGTGAAGAGCCTCTATAATAGCCGGAACAAGAGGCTGTGTCACATCTCCAATACCGAGACTTATCACCTCTTTATCCGGATTTTCCTCTTTATATGCACGCACCTTTTTTCCAATGGTAGAAAAAAGATAGCTTCCTGGCAGCTTTAAATAGTTATGATTTACAGTAACCATTTGATAAACCTCCTATATAATATACCTATAATATATCTGTACTATTTTCTTTTTTCGATCTGATCCAGCAATGCTGTTTTCACACTGGCCGGATTCGCTTTTCCCTTCAGCTCCTTCATGATCTGGCCAACGAAAAATCCCATAACCTTTTCCTTGCCTCCAAGAAGCTCAGACAATGGTCCCGGATTCTCATCCAGGATTCTGCTGATGGTACTGGTCAGAAGTCCGGTATCCTCCACAATTTTCAGGCCATGCTCTTCCACATAGGAGGTCGGTTCAATATCTTCATCAAATACCTTTTCAAATACTTTTCTGGCATTCTGCGGGCTTACTTCGTTCTTTTCAATCATTGTCAGAAGATCTCCAAGATGCTTGGGAGTGAATCGCACTTTTTCTGCCTCAACACCTTTATCCTTCATAAGACGCAGCACTTCCACCATAAACCAGTTAGCCGCCTTTTTCGGATTGCCGCAAAGCATTGCAACCTCTTCAAATAATGCCGCAAGGTGTCTGGATTCTGTAAGAATCTGGGAATCATACTCCGGAAGTCCAAACTCTTTCTGATACCGGGCAGATTTTTCCTCACGAAGCTCCGGCAGCTCCTTTTTAATATCAGTGATCCATTCATCAGAAATATGGATCGGGGGAAGGTCTGGATCCGGAAAATACCGGTAATCCTTGGCATCCTCTTTGGAGCGCATTGCATGGGAGGATTCCTTATTATCGTCCCATCTTCTGGTTTCCTGAACCACCTCTCTGCCCATCTCCAGAAGCTCGATCTGACGCTCTCTTTCTCCTTCAATGGCATGGGTAATGGCCTTAAAGGAGTTCAGGTTCTTCATCTCTGTCCTGGTTCCCAGTGTCTCACCTCCTGCCACTCTCACAGAAAGGTTTACATCAGCACGCATAGAGCCCTCCTGAAGCTTACAGTCGGAAACACCCAGATACTGCATTGTACAGCGAAGCTTTTCCAGATAAGCAATCACTTCATCTGCACTTCTCATATCCGGTTCAGACACGATTTCAATTAGCGGAACACCACTCCGGTTGTAATCTACCAGCGAGCAGTCCTCCCATTCATCATGGATCAGCTTTCCTGCGTCCTCCTCCATATGCATTTCGTGAATGCGGATTTTCTTTTTTCCTGCTTCTGTCTCAATCTCTACATACCCGTCATGGCAGATTGGAAGGTACAGCTGGGAAATCTGATAATTCTGTGGATTATCCGGATAAAAATAATTCTTACGGTCAAACTTGCAATACTGATTGATGCTGCAGTTTGTAGCAAGCCCTGCACGAAGAGCGAATTCTACTACTTTTTTGTTTAATACAGGCAGAGAGCCTGGCATACCGGTACACACCGGGCAGGTATGGGTATTTGGTGCTCCACCGAAGGCAGTAGAACAGCCACAGAAAATTTTTGTTCTGGTAGCAAGCTCTACATGAACCTCAAGTCCGATAATTGTCTCATACTGTTTCATGCTTTCTTACCTCCTGCCTCTGGTGTTCCGAAATCCCCTCTTGCTTTTTCATAAGCATAAGCTGCACGGAGAATTTTATTTTCCATAAAACAGTCACCGATCATCTGGATTCCGATAGGAAGTCCTGTACTGTCCTTGCCACAGGGAACTGTGATTCCCGGAAGTCCGCACAGATTCACGGCAACCGTATAAATATCACCAAGATACATTGCCATAGGATCCTTTAAGCTTTCCCCAATTCTGGGGGCTGTGTAAGGAGCTGCAGGAGCCAGAAGAACATCATATTTTTCAAATGCCTGGTCAAATTCCTTTTTGATCAGAGCCTTTGTGCGCAGCGCCTTCAGATAATAAGCATCATAATATCCTGAACTCAAAACAAAGGAACCAAGCATAATACGACGTTTAACCTCTTCTCCGAAGCCTTCTGTTCTGGTGCGCTTGTACATATCATGAAGACCATCATATTCTTTTGCGCGATAGCCATATTTTACACCGTCAAAGCGTTCCAGATTGGAGCTTGCCTCCGCACTTGCAATAATATAATATGCCGGAATCATATATTCCATAGTTTTAACAGAGAAGAATTCTACAATAGCTCCCATCTGGGTAAGCACCTTCAGGGTATCCATAAAGGCTTCCTTCACATCAGGAGAAAGTCCTTCTGCCAGATATTCCTTAGGCACACCGAATTTCATACCTGCAATTTTTTGTGTTATATCACTGGAAAAATCCAGATCCTTTCTGTCAACAGAAGTGCTGTCTTTTGGATCGTGGCCTGCGATTATCTCCAGAAGTGCCGCACAGTCTGCCACATCTTTTCCGATGGGACCAATCTGATCCAGAGAAGAAGCATAAGCGATCAGACCATAACGGGAAACTGTGCCGTAAGTAGGCTTCAGACCTGTCACACCGCAGAAGGAGCTTGGCTGACGGATAGAGCCTCCGGTGTCAGAGCCCAGCGCCAGGTATGCTTCCCCTGCTGCCACAGCTGCACAGGAGCCGCCGGAGGAACCGCCGGGAACATGTTCTGTATTCCAGGGATTTCTGGTAATTCCATATGCGGAGGTCTCTGTAGTGCTTCCCATGGCAAACTCATCCATGTTGGTCTTTCCGATAATAACCATTCCTGCCTTTTCCAGACGGTCAATTACCTCCGCCTGATACTGAGGCACGAAATTTTCCAGAATCCTGGAGGCACAGGTAGCCGGTTTTCCCTGTACACAGATATTATCCTTGATGGCAATGGGAACCCCTGCGAGAGGACCTGTATAGGTGCCGTCTGCAATCCCTTTTTCTACCTCCTTTGCACGGGCAAAGGCCTCTTTTTTATAGATATCCAGATAGGCATGTATCCTTCCGTCCCTCTCCTCAATTTTGGAAAAGACCTCCTTCACACCATCTGTCACTGTAATTTCATGTTTTTTTATTTTTTCGGCAAGCTGAAGTGCCGTCAATTTTTCTAATTCCATGTGAATGTCTCCTATCCTATGGTCTTTGGAACCTGATATTGTCCGTCTTTAACTTTTGGTGCATTGGCAAGCATTGCCTGGCTGTTATCACCATTTGTGATCACATCCTCCCGAAATACATTGTCATTGCCAAAAATATGGGACATTGGCTCCACCCCGGAGGTGTCCAGCTCATCCAGCTTATCTACATAGTCAAGCATTTCCTGCATATCTTTTTTTGCCTTTTCCTTCTCTTCCTCTGTAAGGGAAAGCTTTGCAAGAATGCAGACATTTTCCATGGTTTTATCATCAATTTGTTTTGCCATTTTCTCACCCTCCTGAAAAAAATGCTGCCTGAATCATCGTAGTATTATGGCTCCAGACGATTCAGATCTCTTGGAAACAGACATGCTTCACGGACATTTTCCTCCCCGAGAAGCTGCATGGTAAGACGTTCCAGACCGATTCCAAGGCCACCATGTGGCGGCATGCCATACTTGAAGGTATCCAGATACTGCTCCATGCCTTCTGTTTCCATACCTCTGTCCTCAATCTTCTTCAAAAGGGCATTGTAATCATGGATTCTCTGTCCTCCTGTGGTGATTTCAAGACCATGGAAAAGAAGGTCAAAGCTTAAGGTAAATCTGGCATCCTCTGGATCATCCATTGCATAGAATGGGCGCTTTTTGGATGGATAATGCGTGACAAAAACAAAATCTGCGTTATATTCTTCTTTAAAATACCGGCCGATAAGAGCTTCCTCCTCCGGCTCCAGATCAAATGGGTTGCGAATCTGCCGATTGTATTTCTTTGCGACCAGCTCTTTGGCTGTATCGAATCGTACAGCCGGGATTCTGGAAGCATCCGGAAGCTCTACCTTCAGAATTTCCAGTTCCTTCCCGTAATCCTCTTTTAACAGCTTCATAGCATACTGCAGGAATCCAGTCTCCATAGCCATGATTTCTTCAAAGCTGTCAATATATCCCATCTCAAAATCAAGACTTGTATATTCATTCAAATGCCGCTTGGTGTTATGCTTCTCAGCACGAAAAACAGGGCCTGTTTCAAACACTCTGTCAAAAACACCAACCATCATCTGCTTATAAAACTGAGGGCTCTGTGCCAGCACAGCCGGTTTATGAAAATAGCTGAGCTTAAACAGGTTGGCACCGCCTTCGGCTCCTCTTGCACCAATCTTTGGTGTATGGATTTCAGTAAATCCCTTTTCGTACAGATAATCACGGAAGGCTCTTGTCAGCGCCTCCTGGATCTTGAATCTTGCACGCTCCTGAATATTGCGCAGAGAGAGGGAACGGTAGTTCAATTTAGCCTCCAGGGAAGTATTCAGCTTCCACTTGTCAATTGCCAGCGGAAGCGGCTCTGCCGGTGCAGACAGAACCTGGATTTCACGGATATGAAGCTCTCTTCCGTGAGGTGCTCTTTCTTCTTTTTTTATAACACCTTTCATTCTTACAGTCATGCCTTCCTTCAGCTCATGAATGGAAAAACCGACCTCATCACCGGCAAAAACGCTTTGAAACAGACCTTCTTTTTTTCTGATAATCACAAACGCAACATCTCCCATGTTGCGGATACTGTGAATGGCGCCCTCCAGGATGGCTTCCTGATTCAGAAGCTCTTCACTCATCAGTGCATCCCAGCTGCTCACTTCTTTTTTCCAGCTTCCATCCAAAAACTCCATTTCCTCATCCTCCATTTCTTTAATTGCTATACTTCGTCATATAACAGCATCAGAACCATCTGTGCTGTCTCCACCATATTTGTCCCGGAATCCATACTGCATTTCTGAATATACCGGTATGCATCTTCTTCACTTAAATGGTTTCTTTCCATAAGAAGAAACTTCGCGTTGGAAATATAATTCTGCTCTTTCCAGGAACGCGGTTTCGGTTTCTTCTTCTCTTTTCTAAGCCGCCGCTGGATCTGGGACAGCATCATTTCTACTGTATTTATCAGATCACTGACCTTTATTGGCATTTCCACAGTAAGCACGGATGCAGGTACCTCCGCGATCACTCTTTCAGATGCCAGCAGAAGCATTTCAAAATGAGAAGGAATATCTTCCAGCACCTCCCGGTAATACCGGTCTGTCAGCCTGTAACCACAGATCAGAATACCTCCATCCAGCTCACTCATACTGGCAAGTGCCGTTGAAGCAGTGGAACATACCGCAGCTACAGAAAAGCCGTGCCTGTTCAATATGGTACGTATTTTCTTGGCGTCATCGATTTTCGGTAACGCGATCACAATGCTGCTGTTCATATGAATGCCACTTTCCTATCTTAAATCTTATATAAATACTGGCTGATTTCCCACTCACTTACCTGTCTCATATAAGCCAGCCATTCCGCTTTCTTGGCAGCTGCGTACTCCTCACAGAATTTTTTTCCAAGCACAGACTGGATCCAGGTACTGCTTTCAAAATGTTCAATAGAATCATCCAGATTGGCAGGAAGATTACCGATGTTCATTGCTCTCTGATCTGATTCTGAGAAGGAACGGTCAGATGCTTTCGTAGGATATAATTTTCTGTGGATACCATCCAGACCTGCTGCTATACATACTGCAAATACAAGATAAGGATTTGCAGAAGCATCCGGACTGCGAAGCTCAATTGCCAGGCCATCTGATCTTAAATTAGAAATTCGGATCAGGGAATTCTGATTATTCTTTGTCCAGGTCAGCTCTGTAGGTGCATCATAGCCCGGCACCAGTCTCTTATAGGAATTTACAAGAGGATTGGTAATGGCTGCCATCTCCTGGCTGTGTGCCAGAAGTCCGCCAATAAAATGATAAGCATCCTCACTGAGACCATTTACATCCTCAGGATCTGCGAATATATTTTTTCCATCCTTATATAATGCAAAATGAATATGCATACCGGAACCATTCACCTCTGCCCTTGGCTTTGGCATGAAGGTGGCATGAAGTCCATGACGCTTCGCAATGGTGCGGATTGCCATTTTGAAGGTCATTATGCAGTCTGCCATTTCATTTGCGCCTGTGAATTTAAAGTCAATCTCATGCTGTGCCGGAGCTGTTTCGTGATGGGAGGACTCAATCTCATATCCCATATCCTCCAGATTCAGAACCATATCGCGCCTTGCATTTTCTCCAAGGTCAAGAGGACTGATATCCAGATATCCGGCTTTTTCATGAGTCAGGGTAGTAGGCACTCCGTTATCATCTGTATGAAATAAAAAGAATTCACATTCCGGATCCACCTCACATACATAGCCCTCCTCGGCAGCCATATTCACTACCCGTTTCAGAATATATCTTGGGCTTTTTTCAAGAGGTGTTCCATCGGAACGGTAGATATCACAGATCAGTCTGGCTACCTTTCCCTGCTGGGGACGCCACGGAAGAATGGTAAAGGTATCATAATCCGGATGTAAATACATATCCGGCTCCTTCTCCCCTGCGATTCCCGCAATATAGGAGCTGTCTACCACATATTCATTATCAAGTGCCCGGGGAAGCTCCCTGGCTGTGATCGCAATATTTTTTAGTGTGCCAAACATATCGGTAAACTGAAGACGAATAAACTCTACATCTTCGTCCTCTGCCATCTGTAATACTTCGTCTCTGGTATAATTTGCCATAGTGTTCTCTCTCCTTTTCATTTTATTTCCTCATCCTGATTAAATTTGACGGAATCTGTCTGACAGACAAATCCTCCATAAAAACAAAATGAGCGCACTTCAGAAAGCTACCCTTCTGAAGAACGCCCTTGTTCATGGTGGTAATTATAGCAATGTGATATTATTTTGTCAACTGAATTTTTAACGCTTTACCATATTAAATGCATTATTTTTCTAAACCACCTTATATCATCCTCTGTAATTTCTCCGAAACCATAGCTGGCATTTAACACCAGCGTTTGCAGGCGGTTAATATCTTCCTCTGCCAAGGCCGGATAACGGGTACGGAGATACTCTGCCACGCTTTCATCTGCCAGGGTATATTCCTGCGGCATCCCCTTTTTTACAAGCCTGCCATAAAAAGTACGGTAAAGGGCGCGAAGCTGCCCTGCCGGTTCTTCACCAATACCATATCTGTCCCTTCGCATTTTCCTGATTTTATTTATGAGGAAAATAACAGCAACAAGAGCAAGAACAATCTGGACTACCAGCATGATGCTCTCAAGATTTCCCGTAAACCATGAAAAGAGCCTTGTTTTCACTGCCGGTGTCTCCTCTTTGGCTTTCTCCTCCTTTTTGTCAGCAGAAGGTGCTGCGCCCTCCTGGGGTTTTTCTTCTTTCTCTGCAACCTTCCCTTCCATTCCGGGAGTTACCTCCACAGGAGTCCAGCCAAGAAAGGGCTCATATATCTCCACCCAGGCATGTGCATTATCATCCTCCAGGACAGCCGTGTAGGTTCCATTTTCATCTGCGGTAAAAATCTCCTTCGGAGCCACATATCCTACCACATATCTTGCCGGCACACCGAACATGCGGAACATCATAGTGGCAGCTGCTGCAAAGTGCATACTGTAGCCTTCCTTCGTATCATAAAGAAAGGTCTCCACAAAATCCTGTCCCTCCGGAAGCTTATCTGCATCAAGCTGATAGGTACATTCACTTAACAGCCTTTTTATCACATACTGGCTGATCTTCTGGTACTCATCTGCAACATCCCAGTCAGGCCGGTCAACATCGATTTCAGACTGCCCCCAGTGCTCCTCCTCTTTCTTTTTTTTGCATTCTTCTTTCAGGCGGGAAAGCCCTTGCTCAGGCACTGCCAGGTCATAGGTGGTACAAAATGAGTGATAAGAAGCCTCCAGATCATTAAGCATGCCATCTGTATTCTCTTTGTCACGGCAGGCTTCCATCAATTCCTTGTAATCACTTCTCCAATAACAGGAAAAAATGTCCTCCTGAAGGGTTTGTCCCATTACAGAGGCATCTCCGCCACTGATCTGGTAATTATCATTCAGAAATACATTGTAGGGTACATAGGTATACTGTGTGTTTGCATTTAGATTTTCTACTTTGATGGTGGCAGCTGTAGTCTGAAGCTCACCGGAGACATCCGCGGTTTCTTCTGTGCCCTCCTTGTCATCAGCTGCATAGTTTTCATAATACATCATACGGAGAAAAGGCAGATTCTGTACATATACAGAGGAGTTTCCCTCTGTCCTCCAGGAGGCTGCCGCATTCTGGAAATTCTCTTCATTTCCGGACTCAAAGCTGCTTCCCGTATATTCTTCCCCGATAAAGCCCTTCAGATACACTGTCTCTTGAGGTTTCTGGGTGCTGGTCACCTTCAAGGCATCCACGCCTGTGAAATAATATCCATCAATCTGTCCCAGCTTTCCATCCTCAACTCCGCCTCCTACTCCCTCCAGGGAAAGCTTCAGATTTCCTCCGGAGATTTTGGGAAGAAGCTGCCACAAGGACTGAAGAAGATGATTCTGGAGCCTTGTAGTCGTTTTCGTCAGAGCCGCTGCAGGCGCAGCTAAAAAAGGCTTCGCCATATACCATGCCGGTACGGAAATGATAATAGCCAGAAGCACTGCCGTTCCAGCTGTTTTCCAGCCGGGCAGATAACTTCTTCCTGCTGCAAAAAGCAGAAGGACCATCATTACAAATAAATAGAGCCACAGAGTTCCCGGCTTCCCCCCTGCTGCCATAGTAAGAGCTGCCACAGGAAAAAGGACAGCAAGGATGGGAAGCCAGTTCTGTTTTTTCACCAGACTGCCTCCCAGGATTCCGGTTATGGGAAATAAAATGCACAGCCAGAAGCACAGACTGCCATTTTTAGCACCAGTCCCGAAAGAACGGATATTACCACCATAAATCTGATTGATTTTTCGGATCACTCGATCTGCTGTGCCATAATAACCGCCAGTGATCTGCTCCTGCAAAACAAAACAGACCACTCCATATATTATAATAAGAAACAGAACTGCAAAAAACCGCTTTCCATCCAGACGTTTTTCCAGAAAAAACCAGAAGAAAAACAGACTGTACAAAAATATCCCCAAGCCTGCCAGAAACCATGGAAGCTTAATATCAAAGGCAGACACCACACTTCCAAAAAGGATGATGACAGACAAAAAAAGAGCAGGAAAGGCCGGAAGCTTCTCCCGAAGCCCCGGCTGCTTATCAGACGGCTCTGGCTTATATGCACTGTCAAGAATCAGAACCTCCGTATTAGATTTTGAATCAGATGACCTTTTTTTCTTCATTTTCTTGATTTTTTCCTTTTTAACAACGTTTGGTTAGCTTACGCTAACGTTTCCATCAAGGGTAATGCGAAGGGATTTGTCCTTTGGAATAGAAGGCAGGGCTTCGCAGTCCCCGGGAGTAATTCCCACCAGTTCTTCCAGTGCAGGATACAGCCTGTCCACGGAAGGCACCTGACTTTGAAAGGGTTCACCTTGTTTCAGGGGGACAATATAGACAAAGGGAATGTCCTGCTCTGCCAGAGTATTTCCCACAGAAGCTGCCACATCCCAGAAATTATCCAGCATCTCTGGCGATACCCTACTATGTCCTGATGACTGCTCCAATGTATTTTCATCACCTGACATGTCCAGATATATTTCCATCCCATTCCCGGCAGGCATACTAAACTCCTTTACCAGAATGTCATCTGCCTTGGCGCTTAATTTCCAGTGGATACTTTTTGGTGTATCACCCTGACGGTAATAACGGGTGTCAAAAATTTCCTGACTGTCAGCTCCCGTTTGCTCCAGTACCATCTCCTGAGTTAACGCGCTCTCATCTGTAAAAGAACGAAGCCTCTCAAAAGAATATGGAGTTATTTTCGGAAGAACAGTCACAGAAGTGCCAAAAACTGTCTTTCTTTTTCCGGAGAACTGCAGTCTGGCAGAAAAAAGTCCCAGATAATCAAAGATTCTAAGCTCAGTGATCAGGATCCTTATTTCACCGCAATGAACAGGCAAAAGCTCAAGCTGCCACAGATCATGGCTTCCTGGTGCCACCCCTGTATGTCTTACGATCTGGCCTCCCCCTGTAATCTGAGCAGTGATACGGATATCCCCTACCGGAAAAACAGAAGGATTAAAAAAGCTCAGCTTCACCAGGGCTTTTTCCCCGCGGATCACACTGGAGCGCGGAAGAATAAGCTGTGCTTTTATTATTTTTGCCATCTGATGAACCCAGATTCCCATAAAAAGAGCAAATAAAAGCAGGAACATAAACAAGAATCTGGGGAACTCACTGTCACTGGTGATTGCTGCCCACAAGGTTACAAGAAGCAGCATCAGGTAAAGGATTTTCCCCTTCATTATTTCTTCTCCGGTCTGGGCTGTTTCACGGATTTCAGGATTTCCTCAATAATATCCATAGAAGCCCCTTTATTCATTGTGACTTTCGTACTGCATTTCAGACGATGTACGGCTGCAGCAGGAAAAACCTTCTCCACATCCTTCGGAAGTACGAAGGCTCTGCCTTCTATGTAAGCATTTGCCTTGGCAAGCTTGGCTACAGCCAGTGCACCACGGGTGCTAAGACCAAGTGTGACCAGCTCATGGGAACGAGTGGCATTTACAAGATCCACAATATAACGGCACACCGTTTCATGAATAAATACCTGCGCTGTTTCTCTCTGCATCTGGGCAAGTATGGAGGCATCCACCACAGGCTGAATCTCTTCAAGAGTTTTTCGTTCTGACTGTGACATAAGAATATCAATCTCATCCTCAGGAGAAGGATACCCCATCTGAATACAGATAAGAAAACGGTCCAGCTGAGATTCCGGCAGCATCTGGGTTCCCGCAGAACCAATGGGATTCTCTGTAGCAATCACCACAAACGGCTCCGGCACCTTACGTGTCACTCCGTCTACAGTTACAGTGCCCTCCTCCATAACCTCCAGAAGTGCGGACTGGGTTTTCGCCGAGGTACGATTGATCTCGTCAGCAAGAAGGAGATTACACATAACAGCTCCCGGCTGATATACAAATTCGTTTTTCTCTTTCACATACATGGAAAAGCCTGTAATGTCAGAGGGAAGAACATCCGGTGTAAACTGAACTCGATTCTGAGTCAGGTTCATAGCGCGGGCAAAGGCAAGAGCCATAGAGGTTTTACCCACACCAGGGATATCCTCAATAAGTATCTGTCCGCCTGCCAAAATCGCAGTCATCACCTGGCGGATACAGTCATCCTTGCCGCGAATGGTTTTTTGCACTTCCTGCATGATCTGTTGCGGTTTATTATTTTCCATAATCAAGATTCCTCATAGTATCGATTTATTTTTTACAGTGACGTTTTATTATTATAAGAAGGATAATGATTCCCTCCACTACTACAACTCCTGCCATCATAAACAGGAACCAGGGCCATACATCCACAAGCCTTCTTGCCATTGCCGCAGGCTGAAGCTGGGATACAGTTTTTGATTTTTCCTCACCGGTATACTCTACTCTATGTCCACGGACCAGTAGCCTGTGGGTGTTGATAGCATAAGGAGTACAAGTAACAAGAGTCACATAATCCTCACCCTCCACAATGTCCAGATCCGTAGTATCATCAGGATCTACTACCTTAATCTGGTCTGCTTCGTATGCAAGAATCTCATCCAGAATATGTATATAGAACTGATCTCCGATTTCCACCTTATCCATATCTGTAAAAAGCTTGGCATTAGGAAGGCCTCTGTGTCCTGTCAGTACGCAGTGTGTACTCTCCCCGCCCAAAGGAAAAGAAGTCTCGGGAATATAGCCAACTCCCTTTGACAAAATATCCTGCGTGGTTCCACAATAGATAGGAAGATTAACGTCAATACAGGGAATGGTCAGATAACCGATGATCTCACCTACATTCAGCATATCTACATGGCTGATGGCTTCCTCGTTATCCTTCGTCTCGTCGCAGATGACCGCATGTCCCAGCTGTTCATTATACTGCTTCATAGACTCCTTCACCGCGTCGATTTTCTCCTCGTCCATTTCTTTCACCTGATCGCTGTAATTCACTATTGCCTGGGAAGCATGCTTCTGTGCCAGCATGTTACTGATCACAGGATACGATGCCAGCCCTACGCCTGCCAATATAAGGATCAGACTGAAAACAGTGGATAATCTTGGTTTTTTCATAAACTCAATCCTTTCCCTATTTCCTCTTATCGTGGGAGTTTACCATAGAAAGCAGGATAATTCTATAATAAAAAACGTGGAAAAATATGACAAAACGCAGGTGATTTATGATCTAGAGCATGTCTGACAAACTTATGATAAATAGCATAAACCCCTCAGATCCATCATGGCAAAAGATCTGAGGGGTTCTGTTATTTATCTACAAATAAAGTTTCATTTTAGGGGAAGTATAATTACGAAACCTTACTTTGCAGCTTTTTTTCTGGATGCTGAAATTACCAGCAGACCAGCAAGTACAAGAGCGATACCGAGTACGCTGAAGATTACAGTACCCATACCACCGGTAGTTGGGAGGGTAAACCCTTTTTTGTTGATGATAGTTTCTGTGTGCGTTCCATCAGTAGAATTACTTGTATCATTTCCACTAAATGTTGTTTCATTGGTATTAATTACATGTTTTTTTAACGTACATATTCCAGTTTCACTATCAGTATTCCAGGACCAACTCGCACTCATCGAAGTTGTATACTGAATATTTAAAGAAACTTGTACGGGAGCCTTCAAAAGATTATATTTCTCAGCTGTCTTTGTCTCTACCAAATAATATGTACCATTTGCAAGACCAGGATAAGAAACTGTTCCTTTAATAGCATCATCAGTTTTTGATGTTTCTAAGCCTTCTTTAAGCAATTTACCATCCGTTCCTTTTAAATCAGCTTCAGTCGGATCCGACTTAGAACCAGTGTATTTGTAAAGGTCAAATTTTACACCACCAAGAGATTCACCATCTACACTATCAGCTTTTTTAGAGATTTTCAGATTGAATGTATAAACGATTGCATTGTCCTCAATTGAGTCTTTTCCTGGGGTTGGATTCGGTTTATTCGGGTTACTTTCATCAGCCGTTTCTGGAAGAATCTTGTTGGAGTATTCCAGTTTCGCAGTATTCGGGTTACCATCTGTTGTTGTAGCTGCTGAGCTAAGAAGTTCTGCATTGTATGTGATTACAAGCTGTTTTCCTGCATAAGCAGCCATTTTTGCAGGAGTAAATGTGATCTTAAATCCATGTTCTTCTTCTTTTTCGACTCCATATGCATCTGCGGCAATTGCGCTGTTATCACATTTAATTTCTATAAGACATCTGTTATTCTCGCCAAAGATTTTATCATCAAGATTAGTTGGTGTATCAGTAAGTGTGAAATCTTTTAATTTAGTAATATTGGATGGTACATCAATTGTGATCTTGTATGGTACCATGTCACCGATATTGTAATCAGCTTCCTGTTTCCAATCTACTGTAGTTCTATCTTTTACCTTTTTGGTCATATCAGGTTTTTCATTCTTTACAGTGATAATTGCAGATTTTTTATTCGCCTGATTGTTTTCATCAGGAACATAAGATAGATAAGTTCCTTTATTTGAATCTGGCTTTGTAATTTCACCATTTTCTGCAATATTGAATTCATATGCAATGCTTCCATCCATAATGTAACCATTATTTACGCTTACCTCGAAAAGTCTATAAGAACCATGTCCAAGACCAGAAATAGACGCATTTTGAATAAATTTAGTAGCATCATTAAAATCTGTGACATCATAATCGTAAGATTTTGGTTGACCGTTTTCACTAATAACTTTCACATATTTCCATTTATTTTCACTATTTTTTTTCTGAAGTACAAATTCGGCAGTTCCTGAAATCTCACTATTGTTTGCATCAATCTTTTTTATAGTAATACCAGCTTCAGTCTTTACATTCTTTGGATATACATGTACATCATAAATCCATTTAGCACCTTTATCTGTTCCCTGGCTTGTCATTGGAACAGATACAACAAAAGCTGCAGGTGTTGAAGAAATATTGGCAGGTGTTTTAGTTTCTTTTACATAATAGATACCAAGACTTAAATTCTTAAATTCAGCAATTCCCGTTGAGAGTGTCGACTCTATTCCTGTTGCAGAAATGGTTGTTCCATCTGAATCCTTAATCAAAGCTTCTGCTGCTGTAACATAATCATTTAACTCCCCAGTTGCAGTAAATGTTTGATCAGTTTTTCCCTCTATAGTAACCTTTCCACCAATATCTGCGATTTTCCAAATAGAAAACTCTGCTCCTTCTAATGGCTTTGCGCCAGCAGGTAAATTTTCTTCATCAACAATTTCACCATTTCCGTTTGACAAATCTTGGGGCTGAGTATTTGTAAAATAATATTTGTGAACTGTCAAAGTACCCTTCTTTGAAGTATCAATCGTTGACACCGGTGGAGTTGTTGCCCCCGTACCATCCTCCGCAAATGCAGTTGCTGTCATGCTGCCCAGCATCATGGCGCCGGCCAAGATTCCGGCCAGGAGTTTCTTAAATTTCTTCATACTCGTTTCCTCTCTTTCTTTTTATGAGACTGCTCTTTCTGGCATTTGATGCAGCCACAAGAGCAGCCTCGTTAACTTTTCTTTTTTATGTGGAATCAGTTCTCTGTTTTTGGCGGTTAGGAAGTTTTGCCCTCCTTTCTCCGCTTCTGTAACAGATACATGATTACAGACATTCCCATAAGTATTGCACCACAAAAGCCCAGGATCATTCGGCTCCAGCTTCCGGTTGCGGGAAGTTCGAACTTGGGACTGTTGGCAATTGTTAGTGTAATTGTATCATCTTTTACTTCATACGCAGCTCCATCAATCAAACACCCGGATGCTCGATCAATCGTAATATATACCGGAGCTTTTAACAAACTATGATTAGCTGCTGCTTTGGTTTCTGTGAGACGGTACAAACCATTTTCAAGCTTTTCAAATATACACTCTCCTATACACTCTCCATCGGAATTTGTTTGATTGGTTACCGCCTTAAAGTTACTATCTACTTCATCATTTTGTGGAGAGCTTCCTTTGATATTTATTTTTTCCAGTTTAAATTCAACACCGGGAAGTTTTACTTTGGTCGCTGCATCTATCTTAATAACTTTAATTGCAGTCAGCGGTGAGTAAGTATTGGTAATCGACCACTCTACAGATTTGTTATTATATTTATCCGTATTTGATGTAGAATTATATGACACCTGGAACCGATCAAAGGTACCACCATTTTCTAAAACACTTCCCTTCGCATCCAGTTCCACTACCCGGTATTTATATTCCACTGAATTTATAGATGGATCACTGTACCGGTTCAAGCCTGAAAAATCACATTTCCACTCTTCCTGTGCGTTAAGCTCTTTCACCTCAATATCCTGCCACGGATCATTATCTGACACTCTTCTCTGCAGTTTTACCTTAATGGGTGATGGCAGAGTGCAATTATCTGCATTTTTCCAAATCTTTTCTACATGAATTGCTGTTTTTGGAATTTTGGTATTTACAAAATCAGCAACTGTATACTCTGCATTCTTGGTATCCGCAGTAATCACGCCGGTTACTGTGCGATTAGACACTGAAGATGATGTTTCGTCATTTCCAGAGGTTACTTTTATGCTTTCCAGAGTAGAGCCATCTGTTGGTGCTTTTTCTGTGATGGTATATCTTGTTCCGGCAGGTATTCCTGTAAACATTTTGCTTTCTCCTGCTTTCAGCTCGAAAGTAATATCGGGAATGGGTTTTCCAAGTCCTGCAATGTCCTCGAATTTAATGATAAATTCATAAGAACCATTCAATAAATCTGAAACATTACCCTGCGTCTTTTTAATTGTAAGGCCGCCAACCTTTACCTTATTTACATATTTGGCTTTCAGCTTAATCAAGGTTGTTTCACTATCCGGATATGCATAGGAACGAAACAGCAACGCCTTCTCAGGTTTTGAACCATTAAAACTTTTTTCTTTTCTTCCATCATCTACTACCGTTCCGCTTTGCTTTACTACCTGTGGGGACACTGGATTATTAACTTTATTTCCAGAAGCCATGGAAGTAACTTCTTTTCCGTTTTCGTACAATGTCCAGAATGTATCAAACAGATTAGAATCTACATATTCTTCCAAATAAACGTAACTGCCTCTTCGGAATTGATCGTTGAAGGTTACATTCTGGCCGTTCCGCAGGGTAAACATACCATCACTGTCTACCATTCCATTTGTCTGATCAGAAGAAGCAGTGTATTTGGTATATCTTGCGCCCCATGCATTTTGCAGGAATCCAGCAGAGATTGAGCCGTAATCCAGGATGTCTTCCTGCTGTACTGTAAATCCAGTCAATTGACCAACTGAGGTATTTTCCTGTGAGAAAGTAAAACCTTTCAAATAAATATCTCTAGTCTCATCGTACTGGAATGCAATGGAGCGTATACTTTTATAGTCAAAGTTATCACTGCTTTTGGTAAGCTTGCTTAAGTTTACCTTTACTGTATTCCAGGAATTAAGTTTCAGATTCGGTGTAGTCATAACCTTTCCGGAAAGGAAACCGGAAAGTGTATTTCCGTCGGAATCTTTTATCTGAATATAAGCTGCGCTTAATTGCGGAATTACTCCATTTTCAAAATACATTTGAAATTCAAGGTAGTCCTTTACCTTACTAATATCCACTGTAGATTTACTGGTAATAACCCCAAGACGATTGTCTGTGTATTTCTGCCCGGTATTATTGTATAAAGCTTTCCAGTGATATTCACCATTATTAATATTACTGCTTTCAAAAATGTTACTATTGTTGGCAGGATTGGCTGTTCCCGTAAAGGTAATTGGCGGAGCTGCTTCACTGCCACTTGTGTCTGCATTCTTTGGAACACCTGATGTAGCCAGGTTTTTGATGTTTATTGGGAAGTCAGCATCATCAAATACATCTTTAAAGCTACTATCTACATTTGAAGTATCCACTTCTTTTTCTACGATTAATTGGTTGTTGTCCGGCATATTGAAGGTGATCTTCATGTTGGATTCCCAAAGACCACGCTCCATGTAGAACATTGTCAGAGTATGCTCTTTCAGATTAAAAGCTTCATCATTTTTTAAAGAATCAGGAAAAGCTTTGGTTACATCATCTTGAGATCCGCCTCCTGAAGTATTCTTAACGCTGCTTACCCAGGCTTTCTTATCCTTAAAATTAATCCTTCCATCTACAACACCATGTCCACCACCTACGTCCAGCACCAGTTGACCATCAATATATACCCATACATCATCATCACCTGAAAAATTAAATTCAATAGGGACTTTTTTATTACTGGTTGTTGTAACAGTACCATCCTCTGTCAAACGGAATTTAAATTCAATCTTCTGTCCAAATCCATAATTCAGCTTACATGCATCTCCACTCGCATTAGATGTATTAAACGGGAAGTAATTTCCATCGGTTGTAGGAGGGTAAGTTCCACCACTCCCAATAGTTTGCCCTTTTACCGGATTAGCTGTTGGCTGAAGAAAGTATCCATTGACTGGATCATACTGCAATTGAAGATTTTTGTTTGCAATTTTATTATCATTCTCAGCACTGTTAAAGTACCAATAATCTACAGTTCCATCAGATGAATCAGCACTGCTTGGCAATGCTTTCTTCACAAAGGGGAATGTTACATTATGGTAAACCTTTCCCAGAACTGTATTCTTAGAATTATCTCCTGCGAGAAAGCTTTCATTAAAAAATGGTGCGACGCTTCCATTAGAAAGAGTTAAGGTTCCACCGCTAAGACTATTTCCAGCCAGTCCCTGGGTAGCATTTTTCCCACTTTGCTGAATTTCATTTCCATTTATATCCCACATGGAATTATTCTCGTAGAAAAATTGGCTCTTATTATTGTAGCCATATAAATTCAGTGTACCTGCAATATCATCATAATGAGCACTTTTATAATTCTGGAAATTGCCCCAGTATAAAGGATATGTAACTTTATTTGTATCATAATACTGGCTTAGTGCCTGATTAAACTGACGGAAGGGCTGATAGATTCTGTGTGTTGCAATACCCACATCATCATAGTTATCTCGATTATTTCCATTTAGCTCGTAATCAGAATAATAATCATACAGGGTTGTATCAACATACAGTGTATTTTCACTTCTTGTAAATGTTCCGGTCGGTACATCTACTACTGTGCGATTCTTTCCGCTTTCAGCATCTCGAATGCTGCCTTTCTCGTCCCAGTAGCCACCGCGATTGCCACCTTTATAGATGACGTCATCACTGTCATCGCCATAATAGCAGGGGGCATCTAGCTCCCAGGGAATCTCCAACAGGTCTGTGCCGTCACCGTTTGCGGCAGGCGTATCATCTGTCACGTTATATCCGGCAAAACGAATTTTTGTATATTCCGTTCCTCCATTCGCAGGGCTTAAATCAACACTCCAAAGGTTTCCATTTGAATCAGCAACCTGCGACATTTTTCCCTTTGTTGAAATGCCATTTGCATCAACCGCATAGTAATAAACAACAGTCTTATCATTATCATTATCATAATAAGGAATTCCCTGTCCATTATTTTTATCACTAGAACCAGCGTAGGACATCTTAGAAAGTGTTGCGTCATAGTATACCGTGTAGCCTTTTCGATATTTGCCTGTTACAGCGGCAATGTTAGCAATTACGGTTACTTTATTTTTCTTGATGTTGCTCCAAAACAGGCGGTAGATTTTGTCGCCTGCAGTCAGTGTTATTAGTGTCTGCTGTGTCGCATCGGAGTTTTCGGGAACTGTGTACAGATACATGTTGGATTCTTTATCAACCTGTAAAGGAACAGGAGCTTCTGTACCAATCTGGATCGTTACCTGGAAATCTTGTCCGGAGCTTGTAGGAAATGCATTATTGTCCAGATAAAGTTTCTTGCCTGCAATTGATTCATTTCCGGGAAGTGTACCCCACCCACTGTATATTTGCTTTCCTTTGTTACTACCAATTTCACTTGCCCCATAATAGAAGGTGTTTGTGGAGTCCGGATTATAATCACCGTCTAAGATTAACGTTGTTGCATACTCTATTGCTCCATTCTTGAAGATAACGGTGTTATAGTCTGCATCAGACGGGATTGTTACGGAATACAAACCTGGGAAGCTTGGATCAGAATCCATTGGTACATCTTTTGCAACTACAGTTGATTCTTTATCGACAGAAAAGCTTGCTGTTACAGCTTCCTGGGCTGCTCCCTGCTGCATATTTATGAAATATAATTTTTTTCCTCCGTTATTAATTGTCAGCCATTTATTTTCATCCCAAGCTCCACTTTCATAATTAATTGCTTTAAATACATTAGAATTTTTGTTCTCCTTAAAATTTAAATTCGAACTTTTTGGCATCTCTCCCCAATTATCTATACCGTCGCTATTAGTTCTTTTAAATTTAAACCAATCGGATTCTGCCATTTCTGCAGTAAGCCGTATTCTATATAAATGTTCTCTCTGTTCACACTTTTCTAATTTAGTGCTTTCACCATTCCCACCATAGCATAACCAAATTATGGCGCCTACATCATCCCAACAATCACCCTCTGCAGTAGCACGACTAGTCGTCACATCAAAATACAGCCAATCCCCTGCCTGCAAGGTTCGATTTTCTCCCCCGCTTCGTGCTGCCCATGCCAGCATGACAGCGGCAGTTCCGTTAAGCACATTTACTAATTTTTTCTCCTCGCTGCTTTCGGATGGCGTTTCTTCTGGCTGGGAACCTTCTTCTACTGGCTGGGAACCTTCTTCTACAGACTCTGATACGTCATTTAATGCCGCTACTTCATCCGCTCCTGCCTCTGCTATATCCTCCCCAACCTCTGTTGTAAGTGCTCCCGGCAGAGGAGGAAGCATATTTGCAGCGTTTATGTTTTCGGTATCTGCACTCGCCTGACAGCTGCCTTCATTCTCTTCCGCAGTCTGTCTGTCACCTTCAGCTGTCTCACCAACTTCTTCAGTGATCAGCTGCTGGGCCTGTGCTTCTATGGCGAGATTTCTCTCATATTCTTCTTCCTGGGCTGTGTAGGTAATCCCCACATAGAAATCTGCAGTTTCACCTGCCGGAAGCTGGAAGCTAATGTAATCGGAGGTAAGCTGAGCATCGCCATTATCATCTTCAGTACTTTCCTGTACACGGCTCACGCTAAGCTCCTGTCCCATTAATCCTTCCGGAATCTGAGCTGTGTCTACGCCCTCACCGCACAATGCTTCCTCTTTCGTTTTTCCGAAGCTGGTGGAAATCCCCTGCAAGGGAAGTCCTGTATCCGTATCCTTCATATTCAGTCTGACAGTGATATCGTCTCCGGAATCCTGATGAAGATCCTGAGCAGTTACATGTACCGCATAGGCCTGACCGGATACTGCTGTTTCTTCTACTACAGGATTCGTATTCTCGTTTGCCTGCTCATCTGAATTTTCTTCATTCTGAGCTTCTTCTGCCGGCTGAGATTCATCCTCCAGCTCCTTTGTAAGAGAAATCTGAACCAAAGCTTCCTTGTCTGAATCCTCAGATACATTCTCTACATCGTCTCTTATTGTCCCGTCCCCTGAAGCATTCTCTTCCTTCGCAACCTCATCTCCGGCACCTTTTTGTGTATCTTCTGCTTCGGTGTCTTTTTCTGCATCTTCCGCTTCAGCACCTTTCTCAGCCTCTTCTGCTCCGGTATCGTTTTCTGTACCACCCGCTTCGGCGTCTTTTTCCGTATCTTCTGCTTTCTTTTCCAGAGTGATACGGATCTGGTTCTTCTCCTCTTTTTCCAGAATATCCGTTTCCACTCCATCGGCCTCCCATGTAGCCTGGGCATTAAGCTCAGCCTCATAGGTATAGGTTTCTTCCTCCTGGCTGTATGCGAATACTGCGTAAAAGTCCGTGCTGC
Organism: uncultured Blautia sp.; assembly: GCA_934408705.1. Lineage (GTDB taxonomy): Bacteria > Bacillota > Clostridia > Lachnospirales > Lachnospiraceae > Blautia_A. The sequence continues at coordinate 38,099 of CAKRVL010000006.1, forward strand.
TTCCTGCCGGAACCTCATATTCCAGATAAGCAGCAGTGACCGTCAGATTTCCATTTTCATCTGTAATATACTCGCCACTTTCGTTTTTCTCATAGTCCTGCGCATAATTTACATTCAGTTTTTCATTTCCGTTGCAGGCATTCTCCAAAATCACAGGCGTATTTAGCTGTGCCCATTCTGTGATCTCTGCTGTAGCGAAATCCTCCGGCTGTTTCGCAAATAATGCGGTCTTTACTTTTGTTACAGGAGCCTTGCCCTCCGGCTCAGTCAGAGTCAGACAGACCTTCGCATTTCCTTCTCCCTGGGATACATTAGATGTTACATGGATCCACTGATATTTCATATCAGCATTTCCAGTAACATTGTCAAGAAGCACTCTTGCTATAGGGGCTGTATGAGCAACATTTTCTTCAACCGGACTTTCCGTATCTGGATTTTCTGCGACTGGATTTTCATTTTCCCCTTCCGTAGCTGCCACACCAGCAAATCCTACATCTCCACAATTCTCATCCTGTGAGACTTCATCACCAGAAGGAAGGTCACTGATAAAATCAACAGATTCCGTCTTTTCATCACAAATGAAATCTGCTTCTGTTCCATCCTCAAATGATGAACCATTTACAATATTTGTAATATTCGGTGTTTCTGTCCCGACCATTGCCACACACGCAATAAGCGCTGCTGCTTTCTGCCACTTGCGTCTTTTCATGTTTCTCACCTTTCCCTGGTATTTTGTGTAACTGAATTTTTTAGTTCACGCCTGATATATTATTTTATTATATCTGTCACTTTTTTACGGGAAAATATGATTTTTCCATGAAACATATAAAATTTTATATTTAACAAGGCAAAAAAAACAAGACAATATATGAACAAGTGTTAACATTTTAGACACTTTAGTCCTATATTGCCTTGTTTTTTTGCTAATTTACACAAAATATCAAGTGGTTATTTTATTAAATTTTCTTACGGAACTGCTCCGGGCTGCAGCCATAGTATTCACGAAAGCTCTTGCAGAAATAAGAGGAATTTGTAAATCCGGTTTCCTGACATATCTGTATAATTTTTTTATTGGTATTGGAAAGCTGCTCTTTGGCCTTCTCCAGACGGAATCTGCGTATGAAATGAGATAGGCCTTCCCCTGTCTCCTGTTTGAAAATATAACTTAAATACCCTGGAGAAAGATATACTGCATTTCCCAGAATCTCCACACTTAATTCCTCCTGATAATGTGAATATATGTAACTCTTAACTCTCTCTACTTCCCCCCGGGCACTGCTCTTGTCAGAAAACATAGTCTCCTCGTATACAGAAATAGTTTGCTCCAAAACATCTACAACCTCCTGGATACTTTTGCTATAATACATTTTATCCACGATTTTCTCAAATTTATTCAGAGTATAGTTCATTTCTTTATACATATCCCCCACAAGATTTGCACAGGAAAACTTGACAAATATATAGGAGGACCGGGCATTAAGCTCCTTCTGCTCCGCAAATTTGTGATAATGCTCCCACAGATGGTTGATATCGTGAAGCTGTATATCTTCACGCATTTTCTGAAGCATCTCTACAGTGAAGTCGTAATTATCCCGCTCCTGCCAGTTAGAATCCGGCATGAAAATACGCTCTTTGGACCGGTAATAGCGATTCTCCATAAGCAGCTCCAGCTCCTGATAGCCCTGGGGAATCGTCATCTCTTCTCCCAGAGGACTTGACACAGCCACATAAGAAAGTGCCTTCCCAGCCCATAAGCGCTGCATAAATTCGTGAATATGCTTTGCCAGCACAAAATAGTCTATCTTCTGATCTCTGTCAAATAACAGCAGGGAACAGGTCGCCCGTATATTCAGGTAATAAAACGGGATCTGCAGTTCATCTGCCAGAAGTGTCTCGAAATCCACATCCTCCTTATCGAAGCAATTTACATTTGTTTCCAGTAACACCATTCTTCCTACACACTTCCACCAGGATATATCTACTATCTCGCTGGCATTCTCCAGCCCTTCCCTTGTTCCTGTATTAATGTACCGCTGAAGAAAATACTGCGCCAGGAAATCCTGATTCTTATGTATCAGCATCTCGTTCTGCTCTTTCTCCGAAATTGCAGTCATTGCTTTGTCAAATATCTGGTGAAACTCATCCGGATCTACAGGCTTCAGCACATAACCCACCACGCCATTCTTAATTGCTGTATGTGCATAGGAAAAATCACTGTAACCGGTAATAACTATAATACCCATATCCGGACAAAATTTTCGCACCTCATCCATCAGCTCCAGCCCATTCATAAAAGGCATTTTAATGTCAGAGATGAGAATATCAGGTTTTTTCTGCTTTACAAGCTCCAAGGCCTCCTTACCATTAGCGGCCTCCAGAATTTCTAGATCGTAATCCTCAAACATCAAAAGACTTGCAATTCCTTTTCTTTCGATCATTTCATCATCAGCGACCAGTACTTTTCTCATATCCGCTTCCCCCGATAATACGTTATTAAAGATGAACAAATTATACTACGTCTTTTGCTACAATTCAAGTAATTTTGTGAAATTGTACAAAAATGAAGCCCTATTCAAGAGCTTCATTATGTATATTTTAATAATTATATTTTTTTCTGATTTTAACGCTTACAAGTATCACTGCCCCGGCAAGGAGAAGCAAGGCCACAAATAAGAAAATCGGACTGTCATCACCAGTCTTAACATTAGGTGTACCATATCCCGGATTGCTGTTTCCAGGCGTACTGTTTTCCGGTGTATTCGTATCCTCTCTTTCGTTAACTACATAAAGCTCCGCCACTTCGCCAGAAGCCTTATGATAAATTCCATTTGTCAAAGCAACCTGCCCGGCACTCTGAATTTCAAAGGGAACCGGCTCCTTCAGAAGCTGAAAGCCTGTTGGTGCTTTGGTTTCCACGAAACGATAGCTTCCAATTGGCAGATCAGTAATCACGATCTGGCCGTTTTTATCTGTAATAAGAGAAGTCTTTAACTCCTTCCAGTTACTGTTATCCAGAACCTGAAGTGTAAACACGGCTTCTGCCAGAGCTTTTCCATCTGCGTCTGTCTTATTCAGAAGTACCGCCCCTCCCGGGAAGGAAGCCTTGGCCTCCAGAACCACATTGTAATTCTCCTCATTATTAATTTTCTGCGGCACAAAGAACAACATGTTTTGAATAATAAGTGTATCCTGACCTTCATCCTGGATAAGCAGATATACACCATCTTCCAGCTCCGTAAAGCTAAGCATTCCATTCTGATCTGTTTTTTGCACTCTGCCCTTAAGCTTCTGCGCCTTCACATAGGATGCAAGAGCATCGGCTGCTTCCTGGGCTTCAGCCTGGGAAACCGTTTCCAGCTTTACATTACAATCGGCAAATGCTTCTGTGTAATACAGGCCATCCTCTTTGGCTTCTGCCACTTGATACAGGCTCATTGCCACATCTGGTCTGGAAAGCTGCAGGGAAACCTTCCCGGTACTTTCCGCTTTTACCGAAACAGTACATAACAGCATCAGACAACAGATAAGAACTATTCTGCATATGGTATATTTCTTTTTTTCCAAACCCTCTCCACCTTTCGAAAAATATGGCACAATTTAATGCTTATTGCTTTTCCTTTTTCGAATTATCACTGCCAAAAGCATAATGAAGATGACAATTACAGATGCCACTGCGATGTATGAAGGCATATGCTCCTTCACTTTTTCCTTCTCCTGTGTCTTCACAGAAATGCTTTCCGGCTTATACGCAGTCCTTTCACCTCTTACCAAAAGCCTGTGGGAATTTACACCGTAAGGAATACAGGTAAGAAGGGTAACGTAATCCTTGCCTTCTTCGATCTGTATTTCATCTGTCTCATTCGGAAGAACCACACTTTTCTTATCTACCCGATAGGCAAGCGTTTCATTCAGAACATGAATATAAAACATATCCCCTTCATTCAGTTCATCCAGGTGTGTAAACAATTTGGCGGCAGGCAATCCGGTGTGTCCTGACAAAACACAATGGGTAGAGCTCCCACCTACAGGAAGAGAGGTTCCTTCCATATGTCCCACGCCTTTTTCCAGCACATCTTCATCTGTTCCATGGTAAATAGGCAGATAAAGCTCCAGCTTAGGAATTTCCAGATACCCCAGAGAATCCGTGACAGCCAGAAGATCGTTGTAGCTGACCACAGATACACCGGATTCACCGGCCAGCTCCTTATTATAATTCTCTGCCATATCCCTCTGACTGATAATGGTATCCGGGTTCTGCGCCTTTACTGCCTCCTGATAATCCAGGATTTCTTTTTTTGCCCTGTATTCAGTGAAATAGCTGCTTACTGTAGGATAAAGCCCCACACCCAGACCAATAAGTATGAGAGACAGACCGATGCTTCCGCTAATCCACCTTATTTTCCCCTTCATCTTTTACTGCCTTTCCAGTTAATTCTTTATACGCTACAGTATATCTGTAATTTTTTCAGGTTTGAATATAAAAAAAAGAAGATAAATATAACAAATCATGGAAATTCATACATAGTGATGTCGCCGGTGGCGACATGCCCGTTAGATAAAAAAACCACAGATACACTTTTTGCTGTGCATCTGCGGTTTTTTACCGTTTTATAAATAAGAATATCCCATCAGGGATTCATCCACTGCCTTGGCAGCTTCCCTTCCTTCCCGTATGGCCCATACTACCAGTGACTGGCCTCTGTGCATGTCACCTGCTGTGAAAACCTTCGGCACGCTTGTCTCATAAGCCTCCGGCTTTGTTTCCACATTAGTGCGGGCATTTGTTGCAACCTTAAAGGCATCTGTCACATATTTCTGGCTTCCCAGAAATCCTGCAGCAATCAGCACCAGATCTGCTGGGATCATTTCCTCAGTTCCTTCTACCGGCACCATCATCATGCGTCCTGTTTTCGGATCTTTTTCACTTTTCAGCTTCACGATCTTTGCCTGACATACGTTTCCATTTTTGTCTTTGATGAATTCTGTAACTGTAGTCTGGTAAATACGAGGATCATGTCCGAAGACTGCAATAGCCTCTTCCTGACCATAATCTGTTTTCAGCACCTTCGGCCACTCCGGCCACGGGTTTGAGGCTGTCCGCTCTACAGGCGGCATTGGCATCATTTCCAGCTGTGTCACAGATTTCGCGCCGAGACGTACAGATGTTCCCACGCAATCATTTCCGGTATCTCCGCCGCCGATTACCAAAACATGTCTGCCCTTTACCTCTTCATAAGGAGCTTTTGTAAAATCACTGTCCAGAAGGGTTTTGGTTACTTTTTTCAGGAAATCCACTGCGAAATAAATACCCTTTGCATCTCTTCCCGGTACCTTGATATCTCTGGGATTAGACGCACCGCAGCAGAGAATGACACGGTCATATTTTTTCAAAAGCTCCTCTGCAGTAATGTCAACACCTACGTTTGTGTTTGTTACAAATTTCACACCCTCAGCTTCCATCAGCTTAAGTCTTCTGTCGATCACAGATTTATCAAGCTTCATATTGGGGATTCCATAGCGGAGAAGTCCACCGATCCTGTCACTTCGCTCGAATACGGTTACGTTATGGCCTCTTCTGTTTAGCTGCTGTGCTGCTGCCAGCCCTGAAGGACCGCTTCCTACCACTGCGATGTTTTTTCCTGTACGGACCTTCGGAGGCTGTGGAACCACCCAGCCTTCAGCATAGGCAGTCTCAATGATAGCGCGCTCGTTTTCCTTGGTGGAAACAGGCTCTCCGTTCAGGTTACAGGTGCATGCCGCCTCACAAAGAGCCGGGCATACACGGGAGGTGAACTCCGGGAAGCTATGTGTCTTGTTCAGGCGAAGGAACGCCTGCTTCCAGTTTCCTGTAAAAACAAGGTCATTTGTTTCCGGTACCAGGTTATGGAGAGGACAACCGGAAGCCATGCCTCCGATCATCATACCAGCCTGACAGAAGGGAACGCCGCAGGCCATGCAGCGTGCTCCCTGAAGCTTTTGTTTCTCTTTATTGAGTGGAATACGAAACTCCTTAAAATTAGCAATTCTCACTTTTGGCGGCAGAACCTTTGCCGTCTCTCTGTTATATTCTAAAAATCCAGTCGGTTTTCCCACGATATTCTGCCTCCTTAATGCTTCGCTCCTATGCTTTCATAAAACGCTTCCATCTGTGCCTGCTCACTGTTCAGACCTTTTTCCTCAAGCTTTGCACTTAATGTGATCATTCTCTTGTACTCATTTGGAATGAGCTTCTTGAAGTGAGGCAGATACTCTTCAAACTGATCCAGAACCTTCTTTCCAATCTTAGAGCCTGTTGCTGCCACATGAGCCTCAATGAGATCCTTCAGTTCTTTTTTATCATACTTATTATCTACTTTTTCTATAGAAATCATTGCTTTATTTAAGTTCTTATAGAGAACATTCTCAACATCCAGGACGTAAGCAATACCGCCACTCATACCTGCTGCAAAGTTTTTGCCTGTTCTTCCCAGAACTACTACGCGGCCACCTGTCATGTACTCACAGCCATGTTCTCCCACGCCTTCTACTACTGCATTGGCACCGGAATTACGAACTGCGAAACGCTCTCCTGCCATACCATTGATAAATGCAGTTCCGCTGGTAGCACCATAGAGTGCCACATTACCCACAATAATATTCTCATCTGCCTTATAACCTGCATTTTCCGGTGTTTTCAGAATCAGCTTACCGCCGGAAAGACCTTTTCCGAAGTAGTCGTTACAGTCACCGGTCAGCTTCAAGGTAAGCCCTTTGGGAATGAATGCTCCGAAGCTCTGTCCGCCTGCACCTGTACAGTTGATCACAACTGTGTCCTCAGGCAGTCCGTTTTTGTGGTTTCTGGTGATTTCGGCACCAAGGATCGTACCGAAAGCACGGTCTGTATTCTTTACCTCTACAGAGAACTGTGTCTTTTCGCCACTGCGGATAGCACCTGCGCATTTCTTTATAAGAATTCTCTCATCCAGGGTTTTCTCAAGCTGGAAGTTATATCTTGCTTTGGGATCGAAGGTTACTTCTGCCCCTTTCTTTGCATAAGGATTGTTCAGAATAGCACTGAGATCCACTTTCCCCTTGTGTGGCTCATCCACAGCAGCTGTGGCAGTAAGAAGATCTGTACGGCCAACCATCTCCTTCAGACTTCTTACACCCAGCTTTGACATGTATTCACGAAGCTCCTGTGCAATAAATCTCATGAAGTTCTCCACATATTCCGGTTTGCCCTTAAATCTTTTTCTCAGCTCCGGATTCTGTGTAGCCACACCTACCGGGCAGGTATCCAGATTACATACTCTCATCATCACACAGCCCATGGTTACAAGCGGCGCTGTGGCGAAGCCAAATTCCTCTGCACCGAGAAGTGCTGCGATCGCTACGTCACGACCACTCATCAGCTTACCGTCTGTCTCAATGCGAACACGGTTTCGAAGTCCATTCATAAGCAGTGTCTGATGGGTTTCTGCAAGCCCAAGCTCCCATGGAAGTCCTGCATTGTGGATAGAGCTTCTTGGCGCAGCACCGGTACCTCCGTCATAGCCTGAAATCAGGATCACCTGTGCACCGGCTTTTGCAACACCTGCTGCAACAGTACCAACACCAGCCTCGGAAACCAGCTTTACAGAAATATCTGCATATTTATTTGCATTTTTCAGGTCGTAGATCAGCTCTGCCAGGTCCTCAATAGAATAAATATCGTGATGGGGCGGCGGAGAGATCAGGGAAACGCCAGGTGTAGAGTGACGAGTCTTTGCAACCCACGGATAAACCTTTTTTGCAGGAAGATGGCCGCCCTCACCAGGCTTTGCTCCCTGTGCCATTTTGATCTGGATTTCTTTTGCAGACACCAGATAACGGCTGGTAACGCCGAAGCGTCCGCTTGCAACCTGCTTGATTGCAGAGCATCTGTCATCACCTGTTCCTGCAGAATCCAGTCTCTCTTCACTCTCTCCACCTTCACCGGTGTTTGATTTTCCATGAAGATGATTCATGGCAATAGCCAATGTTTCGTGGGCCTCCTGGGAAATGGAGCCATAGGACATTGCGCCTGTTTTAAAATGCTTTACAATTTCATCAACGCTTTCCACTTCTTCAAGCGGAACTGGATTTTCAGCATATTTAAAGTCCATAAGAGCACGGAGATTTCCATGATTTTCCTTGTCCACAAGATCTGTGTACTGCTTGAACATCTCATAGCTGCCTGTTTTCGTGGACTGCTGCAGAAGATGAATGGTTCCCGGATTGTAACGATGCTCTTCTCCCTGGCTTCTCATCTTGTGTGCTCCCACACTATCCAGGGTAAGATCTGTAGTGAGGCCAAGTGGATCAAATGCCTCAGAATGAAGCTTCTCTACATTATCTTCAATATCCTCTAACGTAATGCCTCCCACACGGCTTACAGTGCCTGTGAAATATTTGTCGATCACATCCTGGGATACACCGATTGCCTCAAAGATCTGGGAGCCCTGATAGGACTGGATCGTGGAAATACCCATCTTAGATGCAATTTTTACAATGCCACTAAGCACCGCATGGTTATAATCCTCCACTGCTGCATAGTAATCCTTATCCAGCATATGGGTATCAATCAACTCATGAATAGTTTCCAGTGCCAGATATGGATTCACTGCACTTGCTCCATAGCCCAGAAGTGTTGCAAAATGGTGAACCTCTCTTGGCTCGCCGGACTCCAGGATGATTGCAAGTGATGTGCTCTTTTTGGTTTTTACAAGGTGCTGATGTACTGCTGAAACCGCAAGTAAGGACGGAATCGGCATATGGTTTTCATCTACACCTCTGTCAGAAAGCACCAGAATGTTTGCCCCGTCTCTGTACGCTTTATCCACCTCTACAAACAGGCGGTCAATAGCACGCTCCAGCTTTGTACTTTTATAGTAGAGTGTGGAAACAACAGCTACCTTAAAGCCTTCCCGATGCATTTCCTTGATTTTCAGCATATCTGTATTAGTAAGGATCGGATTGTTAATTTTTAATACCTTACAGTTCTCCGGAATCTGCTCCAGAAGGTTTCCGTCTTTTCCCACGTAAACACTGGTACTGGTAACGATTTCCTCACGGATAGCATCAATAGGCGGATTCGTTACCTGTGCAAAAAGCTGCTTAAAGTAATCGAATAACGGGCGGCTCTGTCTGGAAAATACTGCCAGTGGTGTATCCACTCCCATTGCGCCAATGCTTTCTGCTCCGTTCAGGGCCATGTTGCGGATGGAGGTGCGATACTGCTCATAGGTATAGCCGAAGGCCTTCTTCAGGCGGGAGCGCTGCTCCTCTGAATATTCTTCTGTTCTTTCGTTCGGGATTTTTATGTCCTTCAAATGTACCAGATTGCTGTCCAGCCATTCTCCATAAGGCTGCTTCTTTGCGTACATTTCCTTTAATTCATCATCGTCGAAAATCTTACCCTGGATTGTATCCACCAGAAGCATTTTACCTGGATGAAGGCGCTCTTTAAGTACGATTTTCTCTTCCGGTACCGGAAGCACACCGACCTCAGAGGAAAGGATCACGCAGCCATCTGATGTGACATAATATCTGGATGGACGAAGACCATTACGGTCAAGGACTGCTCCCATTACATCTCCATCTGAAAACAGAATGGATGCAGGACCATCCCAAGGCTCCATCATAGTTGCATAATACTGATAAAAATCACGTTTTTCCTGGGAAATGGTATCGTTGTTTGCCCAAGGTTCCGGTATGGTGATCATCACCGCAAGAGGAAGCTCCATACCACTCATGGTGAGAAATTCCAGTGTATTGTCAAGCATAGCTGAATCGGAACCGCTTCTGTTTACTACAGGAAGGATTTTCTGCATTTCTCCCTCCAGATAGGGGGATTCCATATTTTCCTCTCTTGCCAGCATTTTGTCTGCATTTCCGCGAATGGTGTTGATCTCACCGTTATGAACGATCAGGCGGTTGGGATGAGCTCTCTCCCAGCTTGGATTCGTATTAGTGCTGAAACGGGAATGCACCAAAGCAATAGCAGATTCATAATCCGGATTCTGAAGATCAGAGAAAAATGTGCGAAGCTGACCAACCAGAAACATACCCTTGTAAACAATGGTACGGCTGCTCATAGAACATACATAGGTGTTATCATTGCTCTGCTCAAACTCCCGGCGGGCAATGTACAGCTTGCGGTCAAATTCCAGGCCTTTTTCCATATCATCAGGTTTTTTCACAAATGCCTGCATAATATATGGCATACATTCTCTTGCTTTATGTCCAAGAACCTCCGGAACTACGGGAACCTCTCTCCAGCCGAGGAACTCCAGTCCTTCCTTTTCTACGATGATTTCGAACATTTTCTTCGCCTGTGCACGTTTGATCTCGTGCTGCGGGAAAAAGAACTGGCCGATTCCGTATTCTCTTTCCTGCCCGATTTCAATTCCCTCTTTTTTACAAGCCTTCTTGAAAAACTTATGGGAAATCTGAAGAAGGATACCAACACCATCACCGGTTTTTCCTTCTGCATCTTTTCCTGCACGATGCTCCAGATTCTCTACGATCCGCAGTGCATTGGCAACTGTATCATGGGATTTTTTTCCTTTGATATTAACAACTGCTCCGATTCCGCAGTTGTCATGTTCAAATTGCTGTCGGTAAAGTCCCTGCCTTTCCGTTCTCACTTCTTTCATTTTCCTCATCCTTTCTATTGTTGATTAAGAGCTTCCTCTTTTTTCCTTTTATCTACTGCTGCCTGGACAAAGCCACGAAACAGCGGGTGGGCATGATTCGGTCTGGATTTGAATTCCGGATGTCCCTGAGTTCCTACAAAAAACGGATTTGCGGGAATCTCGATCATCTCTACAATATGACCGTCTGGAGAAGTACCGGCAATGGTCATACCTTTTTCAGCTAATTCTTTGCGGTATGCATTGTTAACTTCATAACGATGTCTGTGACGTTCCTGAATCTCCTTCTGTCCGAAAAGCTCCAGCGACAGGGAACCTTCCTGAAGGACACAGGGATAGCTTCCAAGCCTAAGGGTTCCTCCAAGGTCTTCTACATCTTCCTGATCTGGCATAAGGGCTATCACAGGATGTAAGGTTTCCGGTGCAAGCTCAATACTGTTTGCATCTTCGTATCCAAGTACATGGCGGGCGAATTCTACGATCGCCATCTGCATTCCCAGGCAGATTCCAAGATATGGAATCTTATGTACACGGGCATACTGGGCAGCAAGTATCATTCCCTCGGTTCCTCTACCTCCGAAGCCTCCGGGAACCAGGATTCCGTCTACCTTGTAAAGCCTCTGGTCAAGATTTTTCTCGTTCAGCTCCTCAGAATCGATCCAGGTGATCTCCACCTTTGCCTTGCAGGCGATTCCGCCATGCTTCAGTGCTTCTACCACACTAAGATATGCGTCATGGAGCTGGGTATATTTTCCAACCATTGCAATATTGACGGTTTTATCAGGATGTCTCAGATTCTCTACCATAGCCTCCCAGTCAGCAAGATCGGGCTTTCTTTTTTCAAGTCCCAGACTCTGCATAACCACATCAGCCAGCTTTTCACGCTCCATGGCAAGAGGTGCTTCATATAAATATTCCACATCCAGATTCTGGAGCACATGACTTACAGGAACATTACAAAACAAGGCGATTTTTGCCCGGAGCTCGTCGGTCAGTGGGTATTCGCTTCTGCATACAAGTACGTCCGGCTGGATTCCCATTCCCTGAAGCTCCTTTACGCTTGCCTGGGTTGGCTTTGTTTTCATTTCACCGGAGGCCTTCAGATATGGGATCAGGGTTACATGAATGAGTATGGCATTTTCATGTCCCACATCATGCTGGAACTGACGGATGGACTCAAGAAATGGCTGGCTTTCAATATCTCCTACTGTTCCACCCACTTCGATGATGGCAATTCTGTCCTCGTCCGGAGATTTCGCACGATAAAAGCGGCTTTTGATCTCATTGGTAATGTGCGGGATAACCTGTACAGTTCCTCCACCAAAATCTCCATGACGTTCCTTTTGTAAAACGGACCAGTATATTTTTCCTGTTGTCACATTGGAATTTTTGTCCAGGCTTTCATCAATAAAGCGTTCATAATGGCCCAGATCCAGGTCTGTTTCAGTTCCATCGTCAGTTACAAAAACCTCTCCATGCTGGATAGGATTCATAGTTCCCGGATCAATGTTGATGTAAGGATCAAACTTTTGCATGGTAACCTGAAAGCCTCTTGCCTTCAGAAGTCTTCCTAGTGAAGCTGCTGTGATTCCTTTTCCCAGTCCCGACACCACGCCGCCGGTAACAAAAACATATTTTACTGCCATCTTTCGATTTCCTCCTCCAAAAATTCAAAAAGAAAAGCGCCAAAGAGGATTACAGGGGGCACTTGACCTGTCCATCTCTCTTTGACGCCTTTGTCAAAACAAATCTTATTCAAAAATATGCTATATAATAAATCATTTTTTTTACTTTGTCAATCTGGTTTTTTTATATTTTAAGAACAACTGAATTTTAACTGATTTTTATAAAGTAAAAAAAACAGATGCTGTCGGGATCCCATGCTGTCTCATATAATCAAGTCTTCCCCGGCAATATCTGTTTTTTACAAATTAATGTGCACCGCTAAAGGTGCCTGCTTACAACAGCCCAGTCATCAGGCAACTGCAAACTTCTGCAATGTACGGTTAAATTCCTTACTCTCACCATGGCACTGTACAGTAAGAACCTGCGTAAGATCCATGCTCAGAACGCCCAGAATGGATTTCGCATCAATGATGATTCTGTTATAGAAAACATCTATGTCAAAATCACATTTCCCTGCTGCCTTAACAAATTCCTTCACATCATCTGTCGCATTCAGCTTAATCTGCTTCTGACTCATCATTATCACCCTTTCTGTTCTACAGGAATATATACTCCTTTACTAATCAATGGGATGTGTGAAAACGTTTTCCCTTGATTGAGGCAAATTATGCAACATATCTCGAAATTTGTCAAGTTGTTTTTTTGGACATTTTTTTTCATATTTTAGAAACAAATATACAGATTATACAAATATAAACTGCAAATCCTGCATAATATTCATTGTTTTACTATTATGGCCGTTTTCAATCAATCTGTGTAAATAAAAAATTTATCTCATACCTTATGAATTTCAAAATCATTTTGTAAATTATTCTCATCTGGAATAGTCATAGGATACTGTCCGTCGAAGCATGCTTTACAGATAGGAAGTCCCCCTGCCATGCCTTCCAGGTAATCAATTTCCATATAGCCAAGGGAATCTGCACCGATCATTCTGCAGATCTCTTCTGTGGAATGGCGGGCTGCGATCAGCTGATCGTTACTAGGCACATCTGTTCCGAAATAGCATGGATGCAGAAACGGCGGAGAGCTGATCCTTACATGTACTTCAAGGGCGCCTGCCTCCTTCAGCATGCGGATCAGATTGGCTATGGTAGTTCCACGTACAATGGAATCGTCTACAAGTACAATGCGTTTTCCCTTTACAACAGCTTCAAGCACACTAAGCTTCAGATGTACGCTGGATTCTCTTTCTTTCTGGGTTGGTTTGATGAAGGTTCTGCCTATATAAGAATTTTTGTAAAATGCAAATCCAAACGGGATGCCTGATTCTTCAGAAAATCCTTTTGCGGCAGGAAGCCCGGATTCCGGAACACCTGTGACAAGATCTGCTTCTACAGGATAAGATTTGGCAAGGGATTTTCCACCGCGGATACGGGCATCATAAACCTTTACGCCGTCCATGGTACTGTCCAGTCTTGCAAAATAGATGTATTCAAAAACACAATGAGCCCTGGTTTTTACCGTGTCCGCAAGAGTCATATCTGACTTGATTCCATTACGGCTTATGGTTATCATCTCACCTGGGCAGATATCACGGATAAACTCAGCACCTACAGAGGTAAGTGCACAGCTTTCAGAAGCCAGTACATAAGTATTGTCTCTTTTTCCAAGACAGAGAGGCTTCAGGCCATAAGGATCCCGCACACCGATCAGCTTACGGGGACTCATGATCACAAGGCCGTATGCTCCTTGAAGCTTCCTGGCTGTATTCAGAACAGCCTCCTCTACGCAGCTTGTATGTACTCTCTCTCTGGCAATATGAAATGCGATCACTTCTGAGTCTGTTGTAGTGTGAAAAACCGCTCCACTCTGAATCAGTTCCCATTTCAGTGCCTTTGTGTTGACAAGATTGCCATTATGAGCAAGTGCCAGGCTTCCCTTCACATAAGATAAGACAAGAGGCTGGGCATTCTCAGCAACAGAAGCTCCTGTTGTGGAATAACGCACATGTCCGATTCCGATATCCCCACTCATCTTATGAAGTGTTTCCTGACGAAGCACCTCGCTTACAAGTCCCAGATCCTTATGGAATTTCACATTCCCAACAGGTCCGCTGGTATCTGATACTGCCAGGCCGCATGCCTCCTGGCCACGATGCTGCAAGGATGTAAGTCCATAATAAATGGAAGATGTCACATCATTTCCATCCAGGTCATAAATCCCGAAGACACCACACTCTTCTTTAATTTCTGCCATTTGTTTTCCTCCTCGGTGCTGAGCATATTTTCAGTAAACAAGAGAAATTATAATGAATGAAGCCGTTTTGTCAAGTATGCTTTTCTTAATTTTTTTCTTGATTTTTTTCAAAAAAACTATTGACATCCGGATTTTTTTGAGTATACTACAGAACATAAAGCAAAGGCGCTTTGGATTACA
>CAKRVL010000007.1 GCA_934408705.1 uncultured Blautia sp.
TAATATCAGAAATGCTTTCATACAATCTCCCTTTCTTATGTCGTATTTTATCCTAAATCTTCAAGATTGTATCATAGGGAAATACTTTTTTCAACAAAATAAAGGCAAAAAAAAATTCTGTTGTGCATAAAAAAATTGCACAACAGAAAAAAGCTACTGGATCAGAGCCGCCCAAAAATATCATACAGCCAACATTATAAGCAGCTCTTGTATTCGTAACAAAAGAAAAAAAATAATGCAGGAGATGGGACTTGAACCCACACGATCTTGCGACCACAGGCACCTGAAGCCTGCGCGTCTGCCAATTCCGCCACTCCTGCATTTCTTATGTTTCAGCCGCTCACTCGCGACTGCTTGATTATAATACAACACATTCATTGAAATGTCAACAGTAATTTTCAAAAAAATTTGAAAAATTCAAAAAAATTATTTAATGTTCTTTCCAGGGTAAATTCCATATTTTATCGTTAGTCCAATTTGGTCTTTTTAATAACTCGCCGTATGCTGCAAACTATAATGAAATAAGCTGTCCTTTCTTTTCATGGTCAGCTGATACTACTTATACCTTTACACCAGAGAAATGAACTATGATGTACAAAAGAATCAGAGAGCTGCGGGAAGATCACGATCTGACACAGGAGTACATGGCTCACTATCTCAATGTGATCCAGCGTACCTACTCACGCTATGAACGGGGTGAAAGAAACATTCCTCCTGATGTCTTATGCAAAATTGCAGATTTCTATCATGTAAGTGTAGATTATCTGCTGGAGCGCACAGATCAGAAGCAGTCTTATCCCGCTTCACGGCTCTCCCAGAAAAACTGAAGCTGCTGCCACGGTTCAGCCCAGGAGCTGCATAATTTACAGCCACTGACCGCCGGACAGCAGCAGAACCAAAAAGACACCTTCAGCAACTGCGTCAGGTGTCTTTTTGATTCTGTCATTCTACTTTTTCTTCTTATTAGGAAGTAATTTTCCCACACTCCACAAAACTGAACCTGTGACAATACACACATCTGAAAGATTAAAAACAATCTTACGAATACTTTTGTTTTTAACATTCAGACTCATATAATCTGTAACATAGCCTTTATTCCGGCGATCTGCATAGTTGGACAATCCACCACCCAGGATCATAGCAAGACCGGCTCTTCCCAGCTTATTTCCACCATGAATAAGCTGATTCCAGTATTCTCCTGCCACACAGCCAAGTCCTGCTGCACAAAGCTCCCGGCACTCCTCCTGGCCAAGCCTCACTTTACCAAGGACCATGTCCTTGTTATGACAGTTTCTAAGAATCAGTTTACCTCCCAGCACTTCTTCTGCGCTTCCCTGAAGGCGGTTGCTGTCAACATATTCCTTTATTTTATAGTCCAGCAGAAAAACCCCGCCGGCAATTGTCAGTGGTAACATGGCTGCAGCCTCCTTATTTTATAAAGTTGATCCTCAGCACATTTCCTGTTCGGACGAAAATCATTCTACTGTATTCCCAACATTCTCTTCTACTGGAGCAGCTTCTGGAACTGCCTCTTCTGCCGGAGCATCCTCTGGAACTGCCTCTGTGGATGCATCATCTTCATTTCCAGACTCTGCAGCATTCTCAGAAGCCTCTGCTACAGTTTCCTCAGTCTCTGTATCAACTACATCTCCCTGAGCTGCTTCCGGTTCCGGAGTCGGGCATACTGCACCGCAGAATGGACAGAAGGAAACACTTCTGTCTACAGCCTTGCCGCAGGCCGGGCAAAGCTTCCGTCCCTTTAATTCGGCCGCACAATCCTTATACCCGGCAATGATATCCATATGCTGCTGAATTTCCTCACAAAAGCCCCTTAAGGATTCCTCTATCTCGGCACCCTCTTTGTATTTCTCAAAGATCACATTTCCGATATCTGCTTTCAGCTTCTGAACCATCTGCTCCTCACTGGCGATTCTGCTTCTCAGCTTCTGTGTCTCATAGATCTGGCCTGCTTTTTTGCCAAGGTCCTTCGTTGTCCTGGTAATTGTGTCACTTAACTCTTCAAAAAAATCGCGTGCCATAATATCGTCTCCTTTTCATGTAAAAAATGTGTCAGTTGGATATATTACACAACCTTAACCTGCAAAAACTACTGTGCTGCTCCTATCAAAGGAATCTCCTGTCCCCGGAGCAGGATTCTCGGGCCACCGGTTCCCTCAATATATTCTCTGGTGATGATCACCTGTCCAATACTGTCATCCTTAGGAATCTCATACATAATATCCAGCATATATTCCTCCAGGATGGCACGAAGTCCTCTGGCTCCTGTATGCTTCTCCAACGCCTTCGCTGCAATGGCATAAAGAGCTTCTTCCTCATAATCCAGCTTCACTTCATCCAGCGCAAGAAGCTTCTGATACTGCTTCAGAATAGCATTCTTCGGCTCCTTCAGAATCTGCACCAGCATATCCTCATTCAGTCCATCCAGTGTATATATAATCGGCAGACGTCCAATAAATTCCGGAATCATGCCAAATGCACGTATATCATCTACAGTTACCTTCTCAAGGATATGTGGATCATTGTCATACTTATCCTTCAAATCTGCATAAAAACCAATGGAAGCCTGCTTATTCAGTCTCTCCTTGATGATATTCTCCAGATCAGGGAAAGCGCCGCCACAGATAAACAGGATATTCCTTGTATTCACTGTTACCATAGGAACCATGGCATTCTTACTGTTAGCACCAACCGGCACTTCTACCTCGCTTCCCTCCAGAAGCTTCAGAAGCCCCTGCTGTACAGCCTCGCCACTCACATCACGCTGGTTGGTATTCTTCTTCTTGGCAAGCTTATCTATCTCATCGATAAAAATAATACCATGCTCTGCCCTCTCCACATCATTATCAGCTGCTGCAAGAAGCTTGGAAACAACACTCTCAATGTCATCACCAATATAGCCTGCTTCTGTAAGGGATGTGGCATCTGCAATTGCCAGCGGTACATCCAGAAGTCTGGCAAGTGTCTTCACCAGATAAGTCTTACCGCATCCGGTAGGCCCTATCATAAGCATATTGGACTTCTCAATCTCAATCTCATCCATAGTATCTGTAGCCACACGTTTATAATGATTGTAAACAGCTACAGACATTACCTTCTTCGCCCGCTCCTGACCGATCACATACTCATCAAGGCTCGCCTTTATCTTATGTGGTGCAGGAATCTTCTTCAGATCGATCTCCGGCTTGGCATCCTCTTTTTTCTTCTTTACCTTCTTCGGACGGGGAATAGCATCTGATAAGCTTCCCAGATTGATCATGCTTACATTAGGCATATTCAAAAGGTCATTCAGATTCAGACCATTATTCATCTGCTGTGTCATGGTATCAAAACTCTTCTGCATACAATCGTTACAAATATGTATATCATTAGGCAGTTCTATCATCTTGCCAGCCTGACTCTCCGGACGATGACAAAGAAAACAGAATTTCTCATACTCACCGTCATCCTCATGTACACTGTCCTTAGTCTCTGTTATATCTCCATCGATGATATCATCCTTTTCATCGTCAAAATGCTCCGTCATATAATTATTCCTTTCCTGTTACCAGTCAGCTGTCAGCCGGTAATCATTTCCTGTTACATGTAAAAATATTTTGTCTTCTTATTGTAGCATACTTTTCTCTAATTTAGAAATTAACTTTTTATAAAATCCAAAAGGGGGAGCCTTCTGCTCCCCTCATACATTACTGATTGCCATCAGGTCTTGCACTTAATGTGACAGTTACTGTAGCTTCCTCATATTCTCCGTCGTTTAACCTTGCTACCTGAATCTGGATTTCCTCTCCTGCTGAATAATACTGAAGCTTTTCATTAATATCAGCCTTACTGGAAACCTTCTGTCCATCCAGCTTGGTAACAATATCATTCTTCTGGATCCCGGCATTGTCTGCTGCCTCTCCCGGAGCTACATACATGACAAAGGCACCTGAAGGCATATTGTACATCTGGATTGCCTCTCTGGAAAGATCGGCAAACTTAATTCCCAGATATCCCACCTGAGACTCATCAGAAACCTTATCCCTTGTCTTGCGGTTCATCAGCTCCTCCAGAATAGGCTGTGCTTTGGAAATCGGAATAGCATATCCAGTTCCCTCCACGCTGCTGGAAGCGATTTTCGCACAATTAATACCGATCAGCTCGCCCTGCATATTCAAAAGTGCTCCACCGCTGTTACCTGGATTAATAGCAGCATCTGTCTGGATCAGATCCTCATAGGTATTAGAGTCAGACTGCACAGTACGTTCAAGTGCACTTACCCAGCCTGATGTTACTGTCTGCCCATAGCCAAGTGCATTACCAATGGCAACCACCTGCTCACCAACTGCAAGATCATCAGAATTGCCAAGCTGTGCTATCTTGATCTGATTCATGGTATCCTCGGGAATATCGCTTTTCTCAACTGCGATCACCGCAAGATCTGTATCCTCATCCGTTCCCTTTATTTTTGCAGAAACAGCACCTTCAATATTCAGATCTCCATTTCCGTATACATAATTCTCGGCTTCCTGCTCTGCATTTACCACATCACTTCCGATAAAGCAGACACTTAATGTAGTAGCACCTTCTACCACATGATTATTCGTAGCAATCAAAAGCTCGTCATCATTCTCACCGACAATAATGCCGGATCCACTTCCCGTACTTGGATATTCCATTCCATAACCAAAGAAGCTGCGGATTTCCTGCATGCTCACAGATGTAATGGCCACAACAGATGGCATTGCTGCCTGGGCTACTCCGGCAACCGGACCCTTTTCATTTGCAACAAGCTCAGCACTGGTATTATCTTCACTATCTGCGACACTATTTTCTGCTGTATCCGTATTTTCAGAAGATGCAAGAGTCTGTGCAGTGCCCACTGTGTTCTGTGTCTCATTCTTAAAATACTTGGAAGAAATTCCATTCACAGCCTGAAACACAAGGCCAGCTACCAAGCCAAAGATTACAGCCAGTGTAATAGTGTTACCTGCCTTTTTACCAAATTCAGAAGAGGGCTTGCCACCTTTATGATGTTTATTTGATTTTTCCTTCTTCTCTTCCGGCTTCTTCTCTGCGCCAAGCTGATAGTGGGCATATTTGGGCTCTGATGACTGGGATTCCCCGTAATAATTACCATTATCAGGATCTCCCTTTCTGGAACCATCAGCTGTCCTGCTGCTTGTGTATTTATAATGATAGGTCACATTTTCATCCAGATTATCTTCGGGGGCTGTCTGCTGATCAGATGCAGCCCTGCCGGATTCATCCGTATTCTCTGGCTGCCGGGACTCACTGCCGCTTTGCTCGGGCTCCTGTTCCCAATTCCATTCATTGCTCATTTTGTGCTCCCTTCTATGTTAAATAGTAACATATTCTTTTTCTTTTATGCTACAAGTTTAGCAAGCAATTGTGTTGAAATTGTGATAGATTCTTTAAGAAAAGGTGACACAAAAAAATGTCACCTTTCCTGAATACAGTCTTTTTTATTTACTGTTTTTTTCCAATATTCCCTGTTCATGGTACAAAACAAAATTACTTTTTCCGGAAGCTTCTCATATCGTTTTCCCAGAAAATACCCCATATATTTAAAGCCACTCTGTCCCACCAGCTTGGGAATCAGCCAGATATGACCTGTTTTCACAAGATATGCCAGACTTTTTTTCACAAGGCGTAAGCCTTCCCCTTCTGAAGGTATACCACTGAAAATCTCCGGGTGTTCTGCCTGGGAAACGCCCAGGTCAAAATTTCTGTGAAACTGCTGACGACAGGAATAATTGTGGGAATGAATCACGCAGGCATCTGCCACATAGGCTATTCCGTAGCCTTTTTTGGCTATTGTTCCGGCGTAAATCATATCTTCATTAAAAATTGCTTTCTTTACAAAGCCACCATTTTCTTCATAAATACTTTTTCTGTAAGCAGCACATACATTAGAGCAAAAATAGGTTTTAATTCCATATTTGTCTGTATCTTTTTCCCATTTTATGGAGGAAATTTCCGGATAGTTAAAGGCTCTGGTATATTTTTCCAGATAGGCACAATCCTCCCTTGCAAGCTGTCTTGCGTAAGCAGCTCCAACTCTGGGATTCTCCTGCAAAGGGCGTATCAGATTCCTGATCAGATTCTCGTCTGCCGGAACTGCATCCTGAGTCATATATACCATAACATCCCCATCAGATAATTCTGCTGCCATCCGCCTGGTTCCGCCATGGTCAAACTCTGCTTTCTTCAGATGAGTCACCTTCACCTTTGGAAATTTACTCTCCCATTCAGGATTCCAGAATTCTGCCTCCGTATTCATTACCAATATTTTTTCTACCGGATAGCTCTGACCGGACAAAGATTCCAGAAGCTTTTCAAATTCATTTCCGGGATGATACGCCGGTATAATTATGTCAACCTTTTCCATTATATTTAACCTCGTTTCAACCATTTATAAAGGGACCACTCCATTTTGAGTGGTCCCCCTATCAGCTTAATGGGATGTCTCCATTTTCTCAATATCCGCTTCCGTCATCATAGCTTCCATCGCCAGAGCCATCATCTCCATCATAGTTTTCGCCGCTGTAATCACTTCCACTATCATAGCTGCCATCATAATAATCACCGCCGCTATAATCATTTCCACTATAATCGCCACCGCTGTTACCACTGTCGTAATCGCTTCCGCTATAATCATTTCCGCTGTAATCATTTCCACTATAATCATTTCCGCTGTAATCGTTATAATCATAGTTTCCGCTTCCGTCGCCCTGCCATACAATATCATCGGAATTTCCAGCCTCATTACTTGCGATAGGAGCCTGGTCAACCAAGGTATCGGCGCCACCAACAAGCTCAATGATTCTGGCATTGGCATCAACAATATTCTGGGATGGCTGATAATTCTCATCAGCACCATAAAGGAACTTGTGAAGCTCCTTAACATTTTGCTCCAAAGTATCTGCTACTACCATGCTGGACTTCTTAACATCAGCAAACTTATATTTAGATGGGAATCCGGTAGTATCTGCAATACTGTATCCCATAAGAGTCGGGATCAGATTCAGAAGCTCTGTCTTAGTAACAGATGTGGAAATAAGAGGGAACACCTCATCCATGATGTTAAAAATAGTTGCAATTCCTGCTGATTTCGCCTTGTCCACCATCAGACCGATCACACGGCGCTGACGTTCGGTACGTCCCATATCCATACTGGCTGTGTAACGGATACGGCAGTAGGAAACAGCCTGTACACCGTTCAGATGATAAGTTCCCAGTATCTCCTCTTCATTCTCTGGCTTGGGATCAGGAAGCTCAACAGGAGTATAGCTTCTTCCTGTTTCCGCAGAAGTCTCTATACAATAATCATTCATAAATACCATTTCCGCGTAGGAAAGAGGCAGATCGAGACCGCCCAGTGCGTCAATCGCAGCTACCATAGCATTAAAATTAACTGTTACATAATCTGTAATGTTAAGATCAAGCATAGTATTCAACATGGAAATCGCCTGCTCAGGACCGCCATATGCATAAGCTGCATTCGCTTTAGTATAGGTATCATTTCCGATATCCAGAAGGGTATCTCTGTATACAGATGCAAGCTTCACTTCCTTGGTATCATTATTAATGCTGGCAACAATAATGGTATCACTGTTCTGCGCATCAAGTGAAGCATTCTTGGAACGCTGGTCGATTGCAAAAAGTGCGTAAGTCGTGTAGCCGGACATCTGAGGTGCCGTTACATTAGTAACAATCTTACTCTCATCCAGCTGTGGTGTCTCAATCTTGTTCAGCCTGGAATCAATCTGTCCGTATACATACAGACCTCCGATAAACAGCAGCATACAGATGATCTCAATCACAAACAGAGCAGTCCTTTTCTTTCTACCAGGTCTTGCCATTTTTCTTTCCTTTCTCAATACGCGTTCTTATTGACAAATCCTTTAAAGATCGTCATAAACATTATCTTTATATCAAGTCCTACAGTCCAATTCTCAATATAGTAAAGATCATATTCGATTCTCTTCCTGATGGAGGTATCACCCCGATAGCCATTTACCTGTGCCCATCCAGTCAGACCAGGTCTTACCTGATGCTTTACCATGTATCTGGGAATCTCCTCCCGGAACTTCTCCACGAAAAACGGACGCTCCGGTCTTGGGCCTACCAGGCTCATGTCACCCTTCAGGATATTGAACAGCTGGGGTAACTCATCCAGACTGGTTCTTCGCATAAATCTGCCGATTCCTGTAACCCTGGGATCATTTTTCACAGTCCATGCCTTCTTCTCCTCTGCCACCGGCTGGATCTCCATTGAGCGGAATTTGTACATCCAGAAGGTCTGATTATGAAGTCCCACTCTCTCCTGCCGATAAATCAACGGTCCCGGAGATGTGATCTTGATCAGAATACACAGCACCAGCATTACAGGTGAAGCCACAATAATACCGATGACAGAACCGATAATATCCATCACCCGCTTTACCATGGCATTGAAGGTATTACTAAGAGGCACATACCGGATATTGATAACCGGAAGTCCCAGAATATCTTCTGTATATGGTTTTGTTGGAATAATCTTATTATAATCCGGAATAAACTTTGTATGCACGCCTGACTTCTCACAAAGCGCTACAATCTCTTCCAGTCGGTAATACTCACTTAATCCAAGTGTAATTGCGATTTCATCAAGTCTGCTCTCCGGCAGGATCACATTCAGATTCGCAATCCTTCCAATAACCTTGATTCCCCTGTACATGGTTCCTGCAGTAACATTGTCATCCAGAATTCCTCTGACTACATATCCCCACTGAGGATTCAGCAAAATGCGATCGATATACTCTTCTGCCGCCCGGCTGTAACCAACCAGCACCACCTGCTTCTGATACAGGCCCTTCTTCCGCATCTTGCGCAGTCCGTAGAAAATGAACATACGCGCGCCCCAGCTTGCCACAATACAGATACCATAAAACATATACAGTACAGAACGGGAGATATCTCCCTCTTCAATGGTATACAAAATAAATGTGGTGATCAAAATGCCAAGGGAATTGGCCTTCACAATATTAGACAGCACAAGACGTCTTCCCTGCATACGCATTGGTTCGTAAAGGGAAAACGCATGATAAAGCAGGAGATATGCCGGCAGGATAAATACCAGCGCAGACATATACTGCTGAAAACTTCTCGCCCACACTGCACTTGCCGCAAAAGGACCAATAAATCGCAGTGCCCAGGCGCAAAAATAAGAGATCGTAATTACACAGGCATCAACAACAACATGGAGTCGACTGAAATTCTTCTGATTGTCTTTAATCAACCTCTTCCACCTCTGCCTTCTTAACAAGCCTTTCTTTATCTTATAATAGATAAAACATAATTGCAACAAATTCTTCAAACATCATTTATAAAATGTTGATAAACACTTCTCTATGCAAAGAATCTGTAAACAATATTCCACCACAGTTCCAACTGGATTCTGGCATATCTGCCTAGATTTTCCGGATAAAATTTCACTTTCTTATTCTTACGGCTGATCTGAAAGCCATTTTTAATTCCTGCAATATATTCTCTTCCCATTCCCTTCTGAGTAAAAAACAGGATCTTCATCCCGAATCCTACGAGCAGAAACGGCAGGTTGAGAAGGATCTGAAGAAACGGCATATTTTTGTAAATCAGATAAATATTATTTCTGGAAGAATATCTTGTCTTAAACTGATTATACCTGGAACCGCTTGTTCCGCTTCCCACATGGTATACAAGAGCTTTAGGCGCATACCAGTTCTCATAGCCGAAAATTCTGGCACGGTAGCCTACGTCAATATCCTCCAGATATGCAAAATGCTCTTCATCAAAATAACCTATTTTTTCGAAAATCTTCTTACGATAAATAGCAGCACCCGCACACGCGGTGAATATCCTGTCCTCTTTTTCATAGGTGTGGGTATCCTTTCCCTTTCCTCTGGCAAAGGCCCAACCCAGAGCGCAATAATAATTACCTGCATCATCCAGCTTGTCGCGCTCATGGTATCGGATCATCCTTGCGCTGCAGGAAAAAGCCTTCCTGTGTCTCTTTATAGAGGCCAGCATCTCTCCCACAAAGTTCCTGTCAACTTCTGTATCGTTATTCAGCAAAATCACGTATGGTGCTCTCGCCGCATAGATTCCTTCATTCACAGCCCTGGAAAAGCCAAAATTGTCTGGCAGCTCTACAATGTGTACCCAGGGAAAATTCCCCATTACAAAGGCAACGCTCCCGTCTGAGGATCCATTATCTACCAGAATTGTCTCGAAATTCGTAAAATCCTGCTGTTCCAGGCTGGAAAGCACACCTTCCAGATATGCCATTCCGTTGTAATTCGGAATAATGACTGATACTTCCTGCATAATGTCTCCTTAGTCTTCCTCATTTTTGCCGGTCATGCCCGGAAGTGGTCTCAAAGAATAATTCCACTTTGTCAGGGAAAGATTCTTATTATAATTGGGATCACCCTTCTTCAGGATATCGATCCAGTTACATCTCATATATTCAATCTCGCTCTGGAATCGTCTGATCTTTGCGTCGTTATTCTCTGCCCCGCGCGTCTTAGACTCCATATGATACAGCTTCACATAAGGATCATACACTACCAGATATCCCGCTCCTATAGTCTTCAGGCAAAGATCCACATCGTTAAAAGCCACAGCCAGTTCCTCTGTAAATCCGCCAACCTTATCAAATGCACTACGCTTCATCATCATACACGCAGCAGTCACAGCACTCATATCCTGTAAAATAGATGCCTTGTGAAGATAACCGGTACGATCAGCCGGCATATCTACAAACATATGCCCGGCAATTCCCCCGATTCCGATCACACAGCCTGCATGCTGGATCGTATTATCCGGATAGATCAGCTTGGCACCAACAGCGCCCACTTCTCTTCTTTGGCACACACCCAGCATCTCTCCCATCCAGTCCTCCGTGATAATGGTCACATCATTATTCAGGAAAAGGAGATATTCACCTCTGGCATTCTTCACTCCAAAATTATTAATAGCAGAATAGTTAAACTCTTTTTTCCAGCAGATCAGATGGATTCTGGGATCCTCTGAAATCTTCTTATAATAATCAAAAATCTCATCCGTGGTACTATTATTCTCCACAATAATGATCTCATAATTATCATAGAGTGTATTCTTCTTAATGGATTCCAGACATCTCTCCAGCGTCTCCTTCTCATCCTTATTCGGAATGATAATAGAAACAAGAGGATGTCCCTGCACCGGATATTTCACACGGTAAAATCCAAGATCCGGAGTATGGCTTACAGTGCCTTTCACACCGGTTCGCGAAAGATGTGCTTCAATCGCTCTTTTTCCAGCTTCAAAGGCATACATTTTACTTGCAGGATTATCTGCTGTAGATGCCTTATGTGTACGCCAGTGATACACAATTTCCGGCACATGTACTACTTCTCTTGCTTTCTCCACACAGCGGAAAATAAAATCATAATCCTGCGCTCCGTCAAATTCTTTACGGAATCCACCCACTTCTTCCACCAGCTGACGTCTGACAACAAAAAAGTGACAGATATAGTTATTAGAACGAAGCAGGTCAATATTAAAATCCGGCTTCAAATGCGGCTGAAAATGCTCATCCAGCTCTTCAGTCACCTTATCTTCGTCTGTATAAACCACATCTCCGTCTTCATGCTGGTTCAGCGCATTCACAATCTCAAAAAGTGCATTAGGAGAAAGAAGATCATCATGGTCCAGAAGTCCCACAAATTCTCCTGTTGCCATGGAAAATGCTGCATTTGTATTCTCGGCAATTCCTTTATTCTCTGTAAGATTCTGCCAGCGTACTCTGGTATCCCTGCTGCTGTACTCCTCCAACACCTTTTCCATAGTTTTATCCTCAGGGCTGCCATTAGCAATACAAAGCTCCCAGTTCTCATAGGTCTGGGCTTCCAATGAATCGATCATCTGCCGCAGAAAAGCTTCCGGAGTACGGTAAGCCGGAACTACCACACTGATAAGTGGTGAATAGGCAAATTTTTTCTTTCTTTGTTTGTCAAGGACCGTCTGGTCCGGCGCATAGGCCGCATACCAGGGACCATAAGGGATCTCCTCCGGCTCAAACCGTTCATGAAGCCTTATCCAGAACTCCTTAGGGCCATAATGCTTCAGATATAAAAGCCCCTTCTGGATCATATAAGGAGATAATTTTTTGAAGAAACGAGACCACTGGATCCGTCCCTCTGATCCGTTTTTATCGCTCATATTAAAATCCTTTGCTTATATAATGAGACTATTTTAACATTGAAGAAACATTTTTGCAAGGAAGCCGTAAAAGAAACCTTGAATTACCTATGTTTTTAGGATATGATGATATCTGTATCATATTTTTTTGTTTTACAGAGAAAATAAAGTATATGCTATAATTACTACAGATTTTGTGATATCCGGGGCAAGTATTCTTTTCCCCACGACATCATCTTATATTTTAATACAGGAGTTCAGTATACTATGAAAAAGCAAAAGATAAGTTCAGCCATTCTGGCTTTTGGGCTTGCCGCCTCTCTTCTTTTCCAGGTTCCCGTGTCTGCAGAAGAAGCAGAACAGACAGCAGCCGAAGCCACAGGCAGCGTTTCCACCAATTCCATTTCCGGATGGCCTCAGGCTTCCGATATTTCCTCTGAAGCCGCTGTAGTGATGGAGAACACGACTAATACCATTCTCTATTCCAAGAATGCAGACGAGGAGCTTTTTCCGGGAAGTACGGTGAAGATCATGACCTGTCTTCTGGCTCTCGAGAATACACAGCTTACAGATCAAGTTACCATGACCGCCACCGGAGTTTCCGGGGTTACAGACGGTGGTGCCAGCATCTCATCTCAGGTAGATGAGGTTTTCACAGTGGAGCAGTGCCTGTATGCTATTATGGTCTCCTCTGCCAATGATATTGCCCTGCAGATTGCGGAGCATGTAGGAGGCTCTGTAGAGAACTTTGTACAGCAGATGAATACCACGGCGCAGAAGCTTGGCTGTACCAACACAGTATTTACCAATCCCACCGGACTTCCGGATGACCAGCAGCACACTACAGCCCATGACATGGCACTGATCATGCAGGCTGCAATACAGAATGAAGACTTCCAGACTATTGCTGCTGCTACCAGTTATACCATTCCCGCCACGAATAAAGCAGCAGCCCGTAATCTGACGAGCAAGTTTACCATGACCGATACAGGAAGCACCGGATTCTATGAAGGTTGTATCGGAGGCAAGGAGGGATATACAGAGGCTTCCGGAAGCACACTTGTATGTGCAGCCAAGAGAAATGGAATGACTCTTATCAGCGTTGTACTGAAGGGAGCCTCCGGACAGACAGCGCCAGATGCCGCTTCCATTCTGAATTATGGCTTTGATAATTTTACCACTCTTTCTCTCGGAAACAGCGATTTCAGTATTATTTCTGGCGGAGATGTAGTAGTTCCCGTCGGTACAGGTGAGGACAGCCTTACCACTGAAGACACACAAAGCGGTGATCAGATTGACCGTACCTACCTCTTTAATGGTACTGCGGTGGGAACCGCAGTTCTGGAAATTGCTCAGGCAGATGATACTGAGTCCGTCCAGAAGGGGGAACAGAATATGCAGGCTGCCAAAGAATATTCCGAAAATCATACTCAGCTTCCTTATTTTTTAATCGCCGGTGTATTTTTAGTTTTGTTGATCTTTTTAATCTGGCGAATTGTAAAGATAGCGAAATCCTAACTTCAAAAACCCAGTCGAGATTGTTCTTTTCCTCGACTGGGTTTTTGTTATCATTTTTATATCCTTATGATATGAGTGTCAAAAAGTCTTTTGACACTCATTTGATACCCGGATTGCTACGCAGCTCCCGCAATCCTCCAAATATTCGAAATCCGCTGATTTACTGCGTAAATCGCTACTTTCTCATATTTGGCGTGTCCCAAGTTCAAAAGCCTTATCGTGCAAGCACGAACAGCTTTTTGACCTTTTGACACTGGTATCATCTTTATATTATTTCATCTTTTTTCTCAGAAGCCATCCTGAATGCACAATCTCCTCTTACAATACTCAGATTAGGATTGTAATAAGGATCTCCGGCTTTCAGGAAGTCTCCGTAACGTTCACGGAAATGATCCACCTCACGCTGAAGTCTTGCCTTCTTCTCCGGCGTATTCTCCAGACCACGGGATTTAGATTCGTAATGATACAGGCAGGCATCTGGAGTAAACACTACCAGTTTGCCCAGGGCTCTTGCCCGAAGGCAGAAATCAATGTCATTCAACCCTACGGCAAAGCTTTCATCCAGACCATTAAGTGCCTCAAACACACTTCTTTTCACCATCAGGCAGGCACCTGTCACGGCACTCTCATCCTGGGCTGTTACCAGCCTCCAAAGATAACCTGTGGAATTTCTGTCATAACCGGTAAGAATATGCCCTGCAAAGCCGGCAATTCCCACGACCACACCTGCATGCTGAACTGTATTATCAGGATAGAGAAGCTTGGCTCCTACAATTCCCACATCTTCTCTCTGACAATAGCCCATCATATTCTCCAGCCAATCCGGAGTAATAACCTCTGTGTCATTATTCAATAAAAGGAGATAATCTCCCTCTGCATATCTGGCTCCGAAATTATTGATTGCAGAATAGTTAAAGGTTCCTTCCCATTTCACAACCTTTATCTGAGGATACCGTTTCTGCAGCTCCTCATAATAGCGGAAGGTTTCCCCCTTCTCACTGTTATTTTCGATCACAATGATCTCCAGATTTTTCCAGGTGCTCTTTTCCATAACAGAAGTTACACACTTATCCAGATCCTCTGTATGATCCTTATTTGGGATCAAAATAGAAACCTTCGGTGTACCTTCTATAGCAAAATGGGTTCTGAAAACAACCGGGCTTCCGGTGTATTCAACTTCTGCCTTGATTCCAAGACGCTCATAATGTCCTGCAAGAGCCTTTTCACCTGCGATCACAGCGTAAGGCTTATCATCCGGATTACCTGCTGTAGAACCCTCATGGCTTCTCCAGTGATACAGGATCTTAGGTACATGACGGATATTCTCACTTTTTGCATGCTCAGTGCAGCGAAGCAGAAAATCATAATCCTGGGAACCATCGAACTCAGACCTCAGAAGTCCGGTTCTGTCCAGAAGTTCCCGTTTCACTACAACCAAATGACAGATATAATTCACACAGCAAAGCATATCCGGATTGTAATCTGGTTTAAAATGTGGAAAAAGCCGACGGCCTTTTATGTCAATAATATCTTCATCGGAATACAGAAGCTCAGCCTCAGGATGTGCCTGGATCTCCTTTGCCATCTGATAAAAGGCTTCTTCTGCCAGCGTATCATCATGATCTGCAAAGGAAATATAATTTCCTGTAGCAATTCCAATAGCGGCATTTGTATTATCTGAAATCTGCAAAGGCTTATCATTAAAAACAACCTTGATCCTCTGATCTTTTTTCCGGTATTCCTCCAAAATATCACGAATTGGCGAGTCTGCTCCGCTTCCGTCTGAAAGGCACAGCTCCCAGTTACTGTAGGTCTGGGCCTGAACTGAATCTATAAGTGCCTTCAGAAGGCGTTTATCGGTCTTATAAAGAGGCACTACAAGACTGAATTTAATATTATCCGAAAAAACAGTCTCTCTCTGTTTTTTCAGTTCCTTCTTTGTAACCGGATTCTCCTTCAGCCATGTCTGGTAAAGACCATCCCCCTGTTTCAGCATCTCCAGCTTGTGAATAGATTTCTGTATTACAGTCTGAATACCGTTAGAGCGATAGGTAACAGCCGCTTTTTTCGTATAAACGCCGGCCTTTGCCATAAAACGTTCCCCTTTGGAGATGCCGATTTTGTAAACTGCTTTTTGCCCCTGGGAATCTTTTACCACAAGATACGCTTTTTTGCCGGAAACATTCTCTGCCCGGATACTGAAGCCGCAATTCTTCTCCACCTCGCACTCGCGGAACATCTCAGCAACATCCATTCTGGTATTCCACTTTACAGTTGTCTTCAGCGGAGCCTTCTTCTCATCATACACCTTCAAGGTCAGGGGAGTATTACCCACCGCCCAGCCATTGAGCACAATTGCCTGCTGTGACTGCAGCACCAGCTCTTTGTCTATAAAGAACTGCGGTCTTCCCTGTTTCTGCTGAAGCCCTTTTATCTTCATCTTATACCAGAGTATCCGTCCCTTTGAGGTAACTGCATATACCTCAAGCATTTTATGATCATCCAGCTTCTCGGGCAAAGTAATAAGTACCTCCACCCATTTTCCTCCTGGATTCTGGGTTTCTACAGAACGCATAAAGCCTGACATTACTGTGATCTGGTTGATTCTTGCCGGAAGCCGGGTGCCGTCTAACAGACACTCAATGTCAGCATCCTTTGAAACTCTTCCAGTAATCATATATTTCCGATCATCATTCAAAAGAAACCGCTCTTTTTCTACCAGCATTACCTTTTGACTCATTTTATTTTCCTTTCTTTCCGGAACCGGCCTTGTCCTTTTTTAAACGGTGTACGGCCTTTCTTGCCCGGTTTCCCAGCTTCTCCATCAGGCTCCGGTTTTTATGTTCAAGAACACGGATATGATTCAGCATATCCATGTTTGCTTCATCGATTTCCAGTTTCAGTGTCAGCTTCTTCGCGCCTGCCGGAACCTGGATATCAATCATACAAGGATCAAATCTTGAAAGAAATGCCCAGCGGCCATAGATTGCTCCGTCCGGAGTCAGAACTCCCTTCATGGAAGCCGGCTGTCCGTCAAAGTATACTGAGCCCAGAAATACAGCGCAGGGTCTGTCTCCTGGATCTATTCTCAGAAATCTGCAATTCTCCGGTAAGCTCACAGTACAGTTCACTTTTTTTGCCATGATTGGTCTTTTCAGGGAATTTTTTTCAGAATAGACTCCCTTATGCTCTGCAAAATAAATCTGTAATGCCCCTGTAGCTTCTTGTGAAATGTATTCTATTCCAGGTGTCATATCCGCGTACATTTCCCGCATAGGCACATGCTCCCCGGTAAGATATTTCTGGAAATTCTTCTCCATCTGTAAAAATCCGGTTATGGCATTCTCTGAAATTCCAAACCTTTTATACAGACCTGCCTCGTCCAGTACCTGCCGCACCTTATGTGTCTGAATATAATAGTGAATGATCCTGTACAACACAAATTCACAGGGCACAGGGAAATCAAAGGTCCATTCGTAATCCAACAGTGTATATGGGCTGGTGAGCACTACATTGTCACAGATCATATCAATATTAGTCACTGCGGAACAGGTCAGTCCATCAGGCAATTGCACATTTCCAAAAACTTTCTCAAATTCTTCTGTTACAGTAAAGGGAGCTACACTATGAATCTTTTGAACCTTACAAAGATAATCAGTAAGGGTAGTCTCTGCCTCGTTGATCCTGCCTTTTTCCAAAAGATTATCCAAATATTCTGTCAGGTTTTCGCCCTCCAGGTATTCCAGTCTGACACAGTTCTCCCCTGCTTCACATTTATTGCTTACAAAAGGGATCTGACCATACATCTGATCCAACTTCTGATTCCATTTCACCATATTCAGGACATGGGCTTTGCCTTCTGGATACATCCAGGTTTTCTCCAGCCATCTTTTTCCATCTTCTTCCAGAATCTCGGTGCGGATGGCAAATGAACGGCCTCTTTCATTGGAATATTTGCTGAAAATAATCTCTCTCATTCGCAATCCTTCCTTTCTACAAGAACCAGGAATGAATTAGAAAATTCCTGAAAAAGTCCGGCGGTTGTAAGGGAATCATATACTCTGCCCTCGTTAAACAACTGTATTCTGTTTCTGTCAAAATTACAGAAATCATCCCGTAGCTCACCTTTTTTCGGTAAGCGTTTGTCTGAGTAGATAGTCATAGGGAATTTATAATCTGGGTATGGATAATAAAAAGTAGTTTTAAAATCACCGGCCTGTGAAATGATGTCGGACAATTCCTTCCTGGAGAAAGTCCTCACGCCCTTTGTTTCCGGATAATTCTCAATACCCTCAAAATATTTTCCCACATGATCCTCTGTACAGCCAGCCCAGTATTTCAGCCCCAGACGATTCTCAATAGCGATCACTACTTTACCGCCCGGTGCCAGATGACGGGAAATACGCCTGAGCATCTCCACGTATGGCTGCTCTGTGCCAATGTATCCCTCTGCATATTCAAACACGCCAATAAGCGTAATATAGTCGTATTTCTCTGTAAGGCTGCTTTCCACATCCTGAAAATTCCCAACCATGATTTTTACATTGTCACAGTCACGATTACGATAGGCGTTAATAGTGCTGCGCATCTTAGATAAATCAATACAGGTCACACTTCCTGCCTTTTTCGCAAGAGCACCTGTAATAGGGCCGCAGCCGGAACCGATTTCCAGAACTTTATGTTCTTTCGTAATTGGAAGCCATTCCAGAATATTCTGACGGATATGGGAAAAATGATAGAGAATCGGCCAGCTGCTACGCTCTGCGATCACCTGATTCAATTCTTCTTCCCTGTAATTCTTCGCAACCTCCAGAAGCTCTTCTTCCACGGGACCATCACTGTACAGATCTTTTCCCGGATAATATTCATAGTCTAATGTTACTTTTCCGATTTTTTCTTGCATATTCAATTATTCCTCTATCCACACCCTTGAATTCATATCATAGAATCCTACTGTATTTTTGGAAGAAACTACAGTTATATTACATGCATCATATAAACGATGGAACACGGTAAATTCACCGTTCCGATAGCCGGTACAGCCAAAGGAAAGAAGATACTCTCCTCCCTGCATATCCATCCTTTGTTCGAAGGTGACTACGCACTCTTTTCCGGCATCTGTGTTCTCCACATTCACACCCTCATACATCGTATTTGTTCCTGTGATTTCTGTTCCCTGAATATTCTTAAAAGTAAATGCCATGATCGGCTGCTGAATATTCTCATGAAAATGGATACGCATTTTGATCTGGAAAGCGGAGCCTTTCTCAATAGTGTTGGTCTGACGTCCTTTGGAGTCCATCACTACAAAATCAGTGATCTCAGCCTCCTTCTCTCCATACTCCAGTGTATTAGGATTCACCTGGAAGCCCTTCTTCCATTCTTCTTTCACAACATCTTCTGCCTGCTTTACAGGATCCTGGTGTACCAGAAGCTGCTTATACATATCTACCATAGCCTTAGGCGTGCCTTCATCCATCATAACACCTTGGTTCAACAGAATAACACGGTCACAATATTTGGAAATGCTTCCAAGGTCATGGCTTACGAACAGGATCGTTTTACCCTGTTTCTTAAATTCTTCGAATTTGTGATAGCACTTTGCCTGGAAAAATACATCTCCTACGGAAAGCGCCTCATCTACCACAAGAATCTCCGGATCGATATTGATCGCAACTGCAAAAGCAAGACGTACAAACATACCGCTGGAGTATGTTTTTACAGGCTGATGAACGAAATCCCCAATATCCGCAAAGCTTAAAATATCATCCAGTCTGGCATCTATCTCTTCCTCGGAAAATCCCAGCATTGTGCCATTCAGATAAATATTCTCAAGTCCGGAATATTCCGGATTGAAGCCTGCTCCCAGCTCCAGAAGTGCTGAAATCCTTCCGTTTACGGTTACAGTTCCGGATGTAGGAGATAATACACCTGTGATAATTTTCAAGATCGTAGACTTACCGGAACCATTTGTTCCAATAATACCAACGCATTCTCCTACTCCTATATCAAAATTAACGTCCCTGAGTGCATAATGCTCCTTATAAAGCTTCTTTCTGCATAATCCCAGAGAGTCTCTGAGACGGTCAAGCGGCTTATTGTAAAGCTTATACATCTTGGACAGATTTCTTATTTCAATGGCGTTTTTACTTTCCACGTTGTTTCCTTTCCAATTGCTGTTCACCACAGCATTTTCAAATTACAAGCTTATTTCCAGTCTGAACAGATATATTTACAGAACATCCGCAAAATGTACGCGCAGTCGTTTGAATATCCAGTTTCCAAAGAGGAAACAGCAAACTGAAAACACCCAGAAATATAAAGTCCAAACCGGTCTTTCAAAAAACCAGCGTTTTATTATAAATGCGTCGCGGTATCCTGATACAATATAGAACATCGGATTCAGCTGAAGAATTTTGTACAGCAGGCTACCTGTGCCTATCATCGTTTCTGCTACCCACATAATAGGAGTAAGCCACACACCAACCTGAAGGGCAATGCTGATAATCTGTCTCAGATCCCTGAAGAGCACTGCAACTGCACTGGTTGCATAACACAGTCCCAACACCAGGAAAAAGGTACAGAAGCTGTAGTACAGGATCTGAAGGTAATACCAATCTGGAAATCTTCCGTTCAGAATATAGAGAAGAAGTGCCAGAAGTACAAAGAAACCATGTACAAATAACGCGGAAATAATCTTTACAACCGGAAGGACACTGATATTGAATACTACCTTTTTTACCAGGTAATTATATTCAAGCAGTGCATTGGTTCCTCCGGAAAGCGCATCTGAAAAGAAAAACCAGGGCACAATGCCGGCTACCAGATAAAGCACAAAAGGGACTCCCAGTTCATCTGTATTGGACCGGAACCCCACTGAAAATACAAACCAGTATACCAGAATTGTCACCACCGGCTGAACAAAAGCCCAGAAGGTTCCGAAATAAGAACCTGCATATCTGGTCTTAAAATCATTTTTTGCCAGCTTCATAACCAACCGGCGGTTCTTGTACAGATCCGCCGGCAGGGAAAAAATAGACTTAGTCATTTACAGTCTCCTATCTGTTAAGTTCCTTGAAGCTTCCCCATTTCTGATCCTTATCAGAGAAGATCAGCTCCATGCCTTCCGGAATCGGCCACTGCACATTAATGTCCGGATCATTCCAGATAAGGCCGCCTTCATCGTTCGGATGATAGAAGTCAGAGCACTTGTATGTGAACTCAGCATTCTCAGAAAGAACCAGGAAGCCATGTGCAAATCCCTTAGGGATAAAAAACTGCTTCTTGTTCTCTGCTGAAAGGACAACTCCGTACCATTTTCCGTAGGTCTTGGAATCCTTTCTTAAATCTACTGCAACGTCAAATACTTCTCCGTTTACCACACGTACAAGCTTGTCCTGTGGATAGTTAAGCTGGAAATGAAGACCGCGAAGAACACCACAGCGTGAGCTAGACTGGTTATCCTGTACGAATTCCACGTCAATTCCTGCTTCTTTGAAATCATTGTAATTATAAGTTTCCATGAAGTATCCTCTGGAATCACCAAATACAGTTGGCTCAATTACCTTTAATCCTTCAATATCATCGCAATTTGTTACTTTAATTTTTCCCATTTTAATTCTCCTTATTATGATTTATCTTTAATTCTTGTACTGTCTGATACACACACCATACTTATCAAAAACAGATACCATGCCATCAGCACTTGTCAGTGTCACACTCTGGGCACGAACACCTGCCCCGTCTCCTGAACCACGGTAGAAATAGTATTTCTTACCTTTGATCGTGTGCCAGCCTTTATATGCTCTTCCACTTTTACCAAAGTAATAGGTGTTTTTCCTGCCATTTTCTTTGATAGTGACAAACTGATTCTTAATACGGTATCCCTTACTGCCAAAGTAGTAAATTCTTTCTGAAGAAGCCACATATTTATAGTTCTTCTGCATTGCAAAAGAAGTCGGGCTGAAATAATAATATTTCCTGTTGATTCTGCGCATTCCGGTAAGTGCCTTACCATCTGAGCCTAAATAATACGTATTACGTCCCTTTGTCACAAGCTTTCCTTCAACACGTACGCCATTCTTATCCACATAATATGCCGTGCCATCCATCTTGATCAGCTTGTTCTTATACATATGTCCGTTCGAAGGGCTGAAGCAATAATATTTACCACCGATTTCTTTCCATCCCTTGACCATCACATCATCTTCATAGTAATACTTTTTACCCTTGATAGTTACCCAGCCATTATTCTTGGGATCCTTATAAAGGGGCTGTGTGGCAGGGGTGTAACCCTCCTGTGAATACCATCTTGGTACGATTCTGGTGGTGTAATCCACATATCCAAAGTTCAGATCCACGTTATTCTCTACCGGAACACCGCGAATCAGCTTCTTAGTAGGGATCATACCGGCAACCTCATCTCCTGCTGTGCACTGCCAGATGGTATATTTGTAATTATTTGCATTTGGCGCGAGAATGGTGTCTCCATAGCTTGCGATCCATACATCCAGCCCGGAGCCTTCCAGCACATCCCAGTCCACATAATTATTATACCAGTTCAGATTCATATAAAGTATAGGCGTATAGCCTGCCTTACGGATCTCGTCACAGAATGTTAATGCGATCTGGGAGACCTCTTTCTTAGACAAGGTTCCTAATGTCTTCTCATCCTCCAGATCAAATGCTACCGGATAGGAAATCTTATGTCCCTGCATCTGACGGATTGCCAGCTGTGCTTCTGCCAGGGCTTCCTTATTGGTCTTTGCAAGGCTGTATACATAGGTTCCCACAGGAACACCTGCTGCTTCTGCTTCTGTCATATTGTATTCGTAATAGTCATCCAGATGTCTGGTTCCATAAGAAATACGGACAAAGGCAAAATCCAGATCCTGCTTAGCTGCCTGCCAGTTGATCTTCCCCTGCCATTCTGAAACATCTGTGCCTCTGGTTATGGCGCCTTCTACCTTCTTTCCGCTTCCGTTATAGCAGACACCGTCAATTTTCTTCCAGGCCTTAGGACTTACCTTTGAAGATGAGTCACCTACACAGGGCGCCTCCTGCTGATTTGGTGAAACACTGCCAATATTAACAGATCTGTTTCCTGCGTTAGCGCTTACCTCTATGGTCTGTGCTGCAATTCCTGCAGTACCAAACAGAGCTGTCATCAAAGTAACCGCCAGCCATCTCTTTCCTTTTCTCATTTCTCCTCCTGATAAACTGTTTCCAGTTTTACCTGTTTCGCATAGTTCTTTTTATGCTTTCAATCCGGGTATCAAATGAGTGGCAAAAGACCTTTTGGCACTCATTTCATTATATAATATGTTAAAATTGTGTTACTTTCTTATTATACATTTTCCCTTGCCAAATTTCAATGTTATTCTCCAAAACTGTAAAAAGGTGCCTTAAAATCATCAAAACTGATAATTTTAAGACACCCTTTCCGTATTTTTATGTGGCTTTTTGTTGAATCAATCTATCTGCCATCGTTTCTTCGATTTTTTTCATCTCACTTATGCGGCAGGATCGGTCGGATCGTAATAGCCTCCATTCTTCGTTCCCTTCAGCGGAACAAGCGGACGACGTCCAAGCGGTCCCTTAAACACTTCATCAGACTTGTATTTACCATCGAAAATGTAAATGGTGGAACCACTGCAGTTATAATATACCCATTTCGCATCTGCAACACAGGTACGGATACAGCCATGTGATGCAGGGCTTCCCAGTCTGTAATATGCGCTTACCGGCAGATTATAGCTATTTGCAGCACCGCATGCAATAGAATGAACAAAAATTCCACCCTGTCCGGCACCATCAACATGGGTACCATACTGGCCCCAGGATGGTCCCATAAGAGGCTGCCATCTGCTGTAGCTTGTCAGGCTATATCTTCCTGTAGGTGTAGGTGTTCCAGGATTTCCAACAGATACCCTGATGGATTTAACAGGAATTGTGCGGTTCGCATCTGCGTAAATAGTCATAACTCCATTCACGCGGTCAACCTCTACTGTATAACCAGACTTATAAATATTAGTTAAATCATTAATTCTGTAACCGTTCTTATCGAAGTAATAAAGCTTGCCATCAATCCATTTGGAGGTATTAGTTACAAATCCCTTCTTATCCGGATTAATATAACGTACTTTGTTATTTGCATTATCAACGATCACCCAGCCTGTGGTATATTTACCTGTAGCGTCTACATAACCGTACTTGCTGCCCTTCTTTATAAACTCATTTTTTACAAGGTTCATATTTCTGAAGTAGTACCAGTTACCGTCAATTTTGCGCCATCCGCTCTTACGAAGGACACCCTTGGAATCTGCAAAATAAGTTTTTTTCTTGTAAACAAACAGCTGATTCTTAACCATCTCACCATTTCTGGTCTTAGATGTGGACGGCTTAAAGAAGTAGCTCTTTCCATTGATCACTGTAATGCCGCTTGCAAGTCTTCCGTCAGCTTTAAAGTAATAGCCATCTCTTAATGTATCAGCATAATGATTTCCCTTTTTATCAAAAAGAAACCATCCATAAAATTTACCATTTGTTTTGGTAACCTTCTGCCATCCTGTTTTCTTAACAATCTGTCCTTCTCTGGAACCAAAATAATACATTCTGTTTCCTGCGCCCAGACAACGATGCCAGCTCTTCTTCCAGGTTGCTCTTGCACCTGTTTCAGTTACATAATATTTTTTCTTCTTATAGGTTACAATACGGTTCTTATAAACAACACCCGTTTTATCTGTCAGATAATACTTACCGTCAGAAGCTTTCTTCATAGCCCTCTTAACCAGGTAACCATTACTGTCGATCAGATAAGAATTCTCTGGATGTTCAGCATCTTTTCGACCATCCAGATCTGTCACCATCACTCCATGAACCAGAAGCTGTCCAAGCTTAGTGCTGTCTAATTCACCAGAATCATAATACTTCCACTGTTCACCTGAAGCAGACTGGAAACTCTTCCATCCATCACGGAACATTTTCCCTGGAATTTCCTGTTCGGACTGAGCCGGCAGGAAATAATACTGAACTGCTGTTCCGTTTACATTCAAAGTCACATCGCCAGTACGAGGTGTACCATTTTCATCAAGGCAATAATACTCATCATTGATCTTAAAATATCCAGTATATGTATTCTGTGCCTTAGCCATTTCATCCAACTGGGCAACTGTCATTCCCCTGCCATCAGCTCCATAATAATGAAAGCTGCCGGTTTCCCTGCTCCAAAGCCAGTAATTTTTCTTCATCTGGCCAATGGTAGTCTTCCATGGTGCAAGTTCAGCACCCTTGCCACTGAATTCTGCATATGCCTCTGCTGTGTCAGCTACATTAAAATAAAATTCACCGACTGCGCCATTAGTACTTTCTGTTCCATTCAGTGTCTTTATTCCTGTAACCATAATTCCATTAGAATCAAACAGATAACAGCCTGTATGAACAGCTCCTGTCTCGGTCTTAATAGAAAGCTCTACAATACCATCTGCAGCAGTATAATATTCATTCTGCGCTGATGAAACTGTCTCCGCAGCTTTCTTCTTGCGAAGTCTGAAGCCATTTGCAGTCTGCTCCCAGTCACTCTGCTCAAACACACTATCAGCAGCTCCTGCCTGTACCTCCTGAATCTCATCTGGTTCATTCATCTCTGACTCAAAATTCTGAACCGGATCTGTACTGCCTGTCTCACCTGCAATATCCTCTGAAACGAATCCATCTGAAAATCCATCTGAGTCAGCACTATCGCTCTCAGATGGCTGTTCTTCAACACTGCTCTCAGACGGCTGTTCTTCAACACTGCTCTCAGTCTGTGGTTCCTCTACAGCTTCACCGGACATAAAGCTGGATTCAAAGTCTCCCTCCAAAGCTGCAGCTGGAATCTCCAGCGCCATGGACATACTTAACATAATCCCTAAAACCGTGGCCACTACTCTCTTTTTCACTTTCATGCCTCCTGTTCATAAATCCAAAAACTAGTTTACTCGCCTAAACCTTTATTGATAACAGATACTAAATGTTCCAGTGCTTCATGTTCATCCTCACCCTCGCAAATCATCGTGATCTCATCACCACATTTCACACAGGCACCAAGAACGCTGAGAACACTTTTTGCATTCGCACTGCCTTGTCCATACTGAAATGTTATTGAAGACTTGTACTTCAATGCTTCCTTACAGAGAATCCCTGCCGGTCGTAAATGAAGGCCAGAAGGATTGTTTACCCTTACTTTCTCACTTACCATAGTGTCTCTCCCTTATCCATTATTTGTATCTGAATTGGAAACTTCTGATATTGTCACATCTGCAAACACCTCATCCAGAAGCTCAAAGCCTTTGGGAAGCTTCACATTCACAGGAATCTGATAACTTCCAACTTTCATATCTGCCAGATCAACAGTGGCCTTTACCTCATCGAGATCAAAATCATCAAGATTTCCGTCCTCAGCTTTCACACGAATCTCTATCTTGTCGGTTCCAAAAGTCACCAGAAGATTACTGTCAAGATTATCTACTGTAATCTGGTTTGCAGGCAGACCATAGGAATGACTTCCGATTGGAAGAATGCTTACCTTCACCCATACATCCTCACTGGTTCCGCTTGTCAGTTTCACATCGTCAGGAAGCACATCCTTGAGGCTTACCTTCTTCTCGATATCCTTAGTCTCTCCGGTAATATCAATATCTGTTCCACCTATCCAAATAGTATTATCATTCTGCTTCAGTGTCTCCAGTGCTTCATCTGTTCCTGCAATGCTTACAGTATCCGGCACTGTAGTCACACTTTCAACCTGATATCCTTCAGCCGGTACCCCGACATAATTAGCTCCGATATTAACACTTGTACGGATTTTCCAGAATTTTGTAGTAACAATAACCTTCGTATTATCAATGGTAAGATAAGCCATCCGACCTGCCAGGCTGTCCTGATTCTTATCTATAATATTCAGCTCAGCTTCTTCTGAGAAATCTCTTGTCTTGCCATCAACATCAACTGTTGCATTTACTTTATCAATTTTATTTACAAGAGACTTTGGTCCTGTAATCTTGACCTTCTCCGGACTTGCTGTCTGGGTTCCCACTTCATAACCTTTTCCCGGCTGGCTGGAACCATAATTTACATTGACCAGGAATTCCTGCGTTACCTTCTCCTCCAGTCGAACACTGAGATACTGGGGAGTCACCTTAATATTATCTGCGCTGATTCCCATACAGGAAGCAGTAATTGGAACCATAACCGGATTTGTATCCAGACTTCCGGCCTGCTGCAGATCTGCTGACAACGAAATACTTGCCTGTGTGATCTTTGCCAGCAGTCTTCTCTCACCTGTAATGGTAACTCTGATGGGATCCGGATCATCATCCTGCAGACACATCATATTAGCACTGTCCACATAGGCAGTATTCAACAATTCCACTTTATCACCCGGTATGGTAATACTTTTACTTGAAACCGGATTATCTACATTTACAACAATAAACCAAATCAGAAAACCGATGAAAACAGACATGATTTTCAAGGTAAAATTCCTAGTCAGCTTTGTCTTCTTCATGTTTCGTTCTTCCTTTCAACAGATGACGAAGTTTACTGTTATTAACAACCTTCTTGTTCTGTGCTTTGACCAGTGCCGCTCTCAGCTCAGCACTTGTAAGACCTCTGCTAAGCTTTCCATCCTGAGCTATGGATACCAGACCAGTCTCCTCAGAAACAATGATTGTCAGAGAATCACTTACCTCGCTGATTCCCACTCCCGCCCTGTGACGGGTTCCAAGCTGCTTACTCAGTTCCATATTATCAGAAAGAGGTAGGTAGCAGGTAGCTGCCACGATCCGGTTTCCTCTTACGAGGACAGCTCCATCATGCAATGGTGTATTATGTTCAAAAATATTGATCAAAAGCTGGCTGGTAAGAACAGCATCTACATTAATTCCTGTACGTTCATATTCATTTAACCGGATATTCTGCTCAATTACTATCAGTGCTCCCGTTCTCACCTCTCCCATATCAAAACAGGCCTTTACAAGCTCATTGATAGTCTTATCTGTAAATCGCTCCTGTACCTCCTTGCCGGAGTCCAATGGAAAAATCGAAGCCATAATTTTCTTCTGCCCAAGCTGTTCCAGCATTTTTCTCAATTCAGGTTGGAAAATAACAACCACACTGGTAAGAAGAATAGTAGACAGATTCTTAATGATCCAAAGAATGGTATTCATCTTCAGAATATAAGCAAACAAAATAAAAAGGAGTACTATCAGGATTCCTTTCAACAGTGTATAAGCGCGGGTAAATTTAATCCACACCATAAACTGATAAATAAAAAAAGAAATCAGGGCAATCTCCAGTATGTCTGTAACTCCCAGGCTGGGCAGGGAAAGCCTGGACAAATGTCCTGATAATCTGACTGCCATATCCTGCATAGTGCACTCCTTTCCGGCTGAAATCATACAGCAAAATGGTTACCGGCAGTTTCCCCGGTAACCTTTTCTTTTATTAGTTACTGTCAGGATGTCTACAGCAACATTAGAGATCCTTAAGAGATTCTTCAAGCTTTTTCTCGAAATCCACATCCTTAGCTGCCGGCTTCTCTGCCTGTCTTGGCTTTCGGTCTGCAGCCGGAACAGCTTTCTTTCTCTTCGGCTTCTCATCCTGACGGAAAATAGGATTTGCATAAGTACCTGCATTATCCTCAGTCTTATGTTCCTCACGTACCGGCTCTGCATTTATCTTCTTGATACTCCTCTCAGAAGTTGCAACAGAAGCCTTCGGAACTGCTTTAACATAATAGAAATATTCATCGTCCTCATATTCCAGACGTTCTGCACGGCTATAATCTCCACCAAATGCAAAAAATTCAAAAATCAATGCAAGCAAAACTGCTGCGATAGTGCAGATAAGAAGTGGAACCATTGCAACAGTTGCATTCAGGCTCATTCCAAAACTTCCAACAAGCATTATAAACACATACGCAACTCCGCCTGTAATAATGGATATTCTCCATGCATGGTCAAAAGAGCGTGTACGGATCAGATGAACCAGCATCGTTACCGCAACAAAAGCAACAACAGCGATCCACATTCCCCAGTTCTGAACCAGTCCGTCTGCCATGATCTGCAGTTTGTCCGTCATCTCCAGTTCTGGATTCACAAGAATTGCAGACTGTGATCTTAAGAAACGGATAAAATAATACATAACCACACCACAGCCAGCCGGGATAGCAGATAAGCTGCTCTCCATCAGACCGCTTCCGATAGGGAGTAAAGCCGGAAGGCTGAAGGCAAAAGAAAGTGGTGTAAATACAAAGGTTATATTCTGCTCAGAGCTGAATCTCAGGAAGAAGATAAGCATGAGAAGAATCAGAACAAGCATAAATGCCGCAACCTCTATTCCAAGTGCATAGCTGTGAATAAGAATCATAACAAATCCAATGTACATCATAGCTGAAGATGGCAGAATAGAACAGATCAGTGCCAGGATCAGTACGAGAAATACATTATTCATTCGTGGCATATATCCCATATTCGCATTGATCCACAGGAAGTAAACCAGTGCAAGAACAAATTTCATTACAGGCTGGATATACATTTCATATTGTCCGTATATTTCTTTTATTTTCTGCTTTAACTCAAGTAATGCTGTCATTTTCTGTATCCTCCTGACATTTCACGTCCTGCGAATTTCTTTTCTTCACGAGTATATATCTTCTCCAGCTTGGTAAGCTGGGTATAATACTGCTTCACACTCTTCTTGGCCCTGTGGTACTTCACTGTATACTGAATATATGTCAGCACAGAATACAGCACCAATATTCCAATATATCCTGCCAGAGTCACAATTCCAAGAGAAACCAGATTCATCTTATGCACATTATCCAGCAGATATTCCAGATTATATGCTGCGATCACAGACAGTATCAATCCATATCCAATTGTTACAAGAAAGAAATTCTTGATCAATGCCAGACCGATATAATCACTCCTGTAGTACTTGCTCACCGGAAGATATTTTCTTCCTTCCTGCTTCTCGTACAGGGCAAGCCGGTCCATTATCTTTATTTTTTCTTCGTTTATCATAAATGGCTCCTTATGCATTTCTTCTAAAGCTGAAAAGCTATACTCATACACGATGATTGTATCATATATCCCATGCCATGAAAAGTATTTTTTTACCTGTTACTTCCAATACACAATGTGAGGAAAAACACATGAGATGCTCCTTTTTCCAGAAGTGCCCTTGACAATACATCCATTGTACTTCCAGTAGTATACACATCATCAATAAGCAAAATACGCTTTCCCGCAGGATTTCCCGCAACCTGGAAAGCTTCTCTCAGATTTTTCTTTCTTCCGGCAGCATCAAGCTTCTTCTG
The DNA here is from genome assembly GCA_934408705.1 of uncultured Blautia sp. Lineage (GTDB taxonomy): Bacteria > Bacillota > Clostridia > Lachnospirales > Lachnospiraceae > Blautia_A. The sequence continues at coordinate 30,104 of CAKRVL010000007.1, forward strand.
GGATTTTGTGGCATGTCTTTTTTTAAGAAGCCTGGTGTCTACAGGAATGCCCGTATATTCCGATAATTTCTCTGCCAGCAGCTCAGCCTGATTAAAACCTCTCATTCTTTGCTTGCGCCAGTGAAGCGGAACCGGAACGATCACCTGCGGTTTCCACAAAGCCAGCATCTCTCTGCCATAAAGATACATTGCTTTTCCATAAAAGCGGCTGTACTCTCTGCAGCCAAAATATTTATATTTCATTATAGAGTATTTCATCCGGTCGTCATAATGAAAAATCCCACGTCCCTGGTCAAACGCTCCTGGATGGGCACTGCAATCTCTGCAATATTCCTCATCTTCCTTCACCGGTTTTCCGCATTTGTAACAGCGTGGACCTGATATCGGCCTTATTTCCTCTGCACAATCAGGACAGAGCAGCTCATGACTGCTTCTGAGAATCCTGTGACACAGAGGACATCGTCTTGGATACAACAGATCCAGAAAGCTCCTGTATCCTTGTTCCAAGAGAGCTATAGCGCTTCTGCTGCTTCTCATTGCGAATCATCTCCCCAAAGGTCTCCTCACTACCAACTACAGTAACACACTTACGTGCTCTCGTAACTCCTGTATACAGAAGATTACGGTTCATCAGCATCTTAGGACCGGAAAGGAGCGGCAGGATCACCGCCGGATATTCCGAACCCTGGGATTTATGTATAGTTATGGCATAGGCCAGTTCCAGTTCCTCCAGCTGTTTAAAGGAATAATCTGCGAAACGGCCATCTTCAAATTCCACAGTAGCAGTCTCTGCAAATTCATTGATCTCCTTCAAAATTCCGGTATCTCCGTTAAACACACCAACGCCTTCTTCAACAGGAATTCCGTATTTTCCACGTACTTCCCATTCCATCTGATAGTTATTCCGGATCTGCATAACCTTATCTCCAACACGGAAAAGCCGGTCACCGATTTCTTTTTCTTTTTTACCTTGTTCCGGAGGATTCAGATATCTCTGTAATATCTGGTTCATCCTCTCTACTCCAAGAAGCCCTTTTCTCATAGGTGTGAGAACCTGTATCTCAAAAGGCCTCGCATCCACATATTTCGGCAATTTTTCCTGGATAAGGGCAATCACCACACGGATGATGATATCTGCATCGTATCTCTTTAAAAAGAAGAAATCACGGCTCTTATTATCCAGTGAAATCTGCTCGCCATTATGAATCTTATGTGCATTTACCACAATATCACTGTGGGAAGCCTGACGGAAAATCTTCTTCAGCTCTACAACAGGAAAGACCTGGCTGCGGATAATATCCCGCAGAACATTTCCCGGACCTACACTGGGAAGCTGGTTCTCATCTCCAACCAGAATAATTCTGGTTCCTGCAGTCACCGCAAGAAGCAGGGAATGCATAAGAAAGATATCCACCATGGACATCTCATCAATAATGATCACATCTGTATCCAGTGGATTCTCAGCATTCCGCTCAAAATGAATACCCTGGATTTCTCTGTTGTCATCATCCGGCACTCCGTTCAGCTCCAGAAGCCGATGTATAGTCTGGGCTTCATAACCGGTAGCTTCCGTCATTCGCTTAGCAGCGCGTCCTGTGGGGGCTGCAAGTCTGAGTGTAGCACCTTCTCCTTCAAAAAAACGGATGATTGCATTGATGGTTGTAGTTTTACCGGTACCCGGACCTCCTGTAAGAATAAAAAGGCCGTTCCCGGCAGCCTCCACCACAGCCCTCTTCTGCATCTCCTCAAGCACAGTACCTGTCTCTTTCTCAATCTGTGCAATTCTCCGCTCCATCAGCCGTTCATCCTGAGGATAATGAATATTCAATTCGGTGAGCATTCTGGCGGTATTCAGCTCCAGACGGTAATACTGGCTTGGATAGACCAATATCACACCATCCAGCTCTTTCAGGACCACTTTCCTGTCAATAGCCATATCCATCAGATGCTTTTCCATATAAGAAACGTCTACCTGAAGCAGTTGGGAAGCTCTGTTAAAAAGTTCTTCCTTCGGAAGGTAAATATGTCCCTCTCCTGAAGCCTGGAGAAGAGTATACATCATACCACTGCGTATTCTGTAATCTGAATCTGCATGAATTCCTATACGTGAAGCTATGGCATCTGCAATTTTAAAGCCTACACCGGAAATATCATCTGCCAGTCGATATGGATTCTCCTGAAGCACACTATACACAGATTGTCCGTATTTCTGGTATATTTTTGCACCGAGCTTCAGGGAAATCCCATATTTCTGAAGAAACATCATAGCCTTTCGCATATCAGCCTTCTCAGTCACCTGGGATGCAATTTCTCTCGCCTTTTTCTCACTGATTCCTTTAACCTCGGCCAATCGCTCTGGTTCTTCCTCCACGATCCTCAGCGTGTCTTCTCCAAAATACCGCACAATTCTGGCCGCAAGTGCAACACCGACTCCCTTAATCGCGCCGGATCCAAGATATCTCTCCATTGCCTGGGTATCCTCAGGTGCCTTCTCCACATAAGACTGTATATTAAATTGTCTGCCATACACATGATGCTGCGAAAATTGTCCCTCGGCCTCGATGGTCACACCCTGGGTAATATCTGGAAATGTACCTACACAAGTCACTTCCTCCTCTGAATCAGAGGTCTTAATCACCATAACTGTATAACCATTTTCATCATTACGGAATATGACATGGTCTATGTATCCTGTTACTTTCTCGCTCATTTGCTTCTCTCCTGCTGCCAGCTTGCATCTATTCCCAATACTTCCCTACCAGCGCTGCAAACATCAGGCTGCACTGTAGTTCATAAAGGGCACTGCATATGCAGCACCCTTTTCCTTCGTAGTTTACATAATATTCTAGTATTCTTCCATTCTTGTGATTACTTCCGCATATTTTCCGGTTCCAACCACAACTGCGGACATAGCATCCTGTACAGTCAACGTACTCACACCTGTCTTCTGCTCAATAAGAGTGTCCATTCCATGAAGCAATGCCCCGCCTCCGGTAAGGACAATTCCTCTGTCCACAATATCTGCCGCCAGCTCCGGCGGTGTCTTCTCCAGTACGCCATGCACTGTTTCCACGATCTGATTGGTGGCATCCTTCAACGCAATTCTGATTTCCTCAGAGGTAAGTGTCACCACCTTAGGCAGTCCGGTAATCACATTTCTCCCTTTCACTTCAAGAGTTCTGGGCGAATTCTCCTGACAGGCAGTTCCGATTTTTATTTTGATATTCTCAGCAGCTTCTTCTCCGATAAAAAGACTATGATTCCTTCTCACATAACTCATGATTGCCTGATCAAAATTATCTCCGCCAATCTTTACAGAGGCGGATACAACAGATCCAGCCATGGAAATCACCGCAACATCTGTAGTTCCTCCGCCAATATCTACGATCAGATTTCCAAAGGGCTTAGTTACATCCACACCGGCACCAATAGCTGCTGCTATCGGCTCCTCCACAAGAAACACGGCTCTTGCTCCCGCCTGATATGTAGCCTCCTCTACGGCCTTTCTCTCAATCTCAGTAGTTCCACTGGGAATACAGATGCTGATTCTTGGTTTCCTGAAAGCATGGCGTCCCATTGCCTTGGAAATAAAATATTTCAGCATCTTTTCCATAACTGTATAATCTACAATCACTCCCTGGCGGATAGGACGGATAACTTCCATATTGGAAGATACATGCCCTGTCATCTGTCGGGCTTCCTCACCGATTGCTTTAATTTTCTCTGAATTTTTATCATAAACCACTACAGACGGCTCACTGAGCACCAGCCCCCGTCCTGTGGAATACACCTGACTGTTCCTGGTTCCCAGGTCAATTCCAATATCACTGGCAGGCATTGAATTCCCCTTTCTAAACGACCAGCCCCAAATAAGATTCCTCACTATATTTATACATGCAGGATATCATCCGGGACTTTCATAGTAACTGCATTCTTCGTATCATTATAAACAAAAACACCTTACTTGGAAAGAGTTTTCTTTTTTTGTAAAACTTCAGCCCAACTGTCCCCTATTACTTCAGATATTTTGCAACATAACGGCCTGTATAAGAAGCAGGATTAGCCGCCACCTCTTCCGGAGTACCTTTCGCAACAACAGTTCCTCCGCCGTCTCCTCCCTCTGGTCCGATATCAATAATATAATCCGCAGTCTTGATCACATCCAGATTGTGTTCAATCACGACTACTGTATTTCCTCCTTCAGAAAGGCGGCGTAAAATTTCCACCAGCTTCTGTACATCTGCAAAATGTAAGCCTGTCGTTGGCTCATCCAGAATATAAATAGTCTTACCTGTGCTCCGCTTGCTAAGCTCCGTCGCCAGCTTGATACGCTGTGCCTCACCGCCGGAAAGCGTGGTGGACGGCTGCCCCAGACGGATATAGGAAAGTCCCACATCATACAAGGTCTCAATCTTTCTTCTGATTGACGGCACATTCTCAAAGAAGGTCATAGCCTCTTCAACTGTCATATTCAGCACATCATAAATACTCTTATCCTTGTACTTCACATCCAGTGTCTCACGATTATACCGCTTACCCTTGCAAACCTCACAAGGCACATAAACATCCGGCAGGAAATGCATTTCTATCTTGATAATGCCATCACCACTGCAGGCCTCACAGCGTCCGCCCTTAACATTAAAGCTAAAGCGTCCCTTCTTATAGCCCTTTGCCTTGGCATCAGCAGTGGCTGCAAAAAGATCACGGATCTGGTCAAACACACCTGTATAAGTAGCCGGATTAGATCTGGGAGTACGGCCTATAGGCGACTGATCAATAGCGATCACCTTATCTAACTGATGGATTCCCAGAATGTCGTCATGCTTACCGGGAATTATACGTGCTCTGTTTAAATCTCTTGCAAGACGCTTATAAAGGATCTCATTGATCAGGGAACTTTTACCTGAACCTGAAACACCTGTGATGCAGGTCATGATTCCCAGAGGAATATCCACATCAATATGCTTCAGATTATTCTCAGCAGCACCCTTGATAGTCAGATAACCGGAAGGTGCCTTGCGCTCCTTAGGTACCGGAATCTTCAATTTTCCACTAAGATAGGCGCCTGTAATGGATTCCGGATTCTGCATAAGCTCATCCGCTGTACCCATTCCGACCAGTCTTCCGCCATGCTCTCCTGCTCCAGGTCCAATATCCACAATACAATCTGCTGCCCGCATAGTATCCTCATCATGCTCCACTACGATCAGACTGTTTCCTAGGTCTCTTAAATGCATCAGTGCCCCAAGTAGCTTATCATTGTCCCGCTGGTGTAGACCAATGCTTGGCTCATCCAGAATGTAGGCAACGCCCACCAGTCCGGAGCCAATCTGGGTGGCAAGCCGAATTCTCTGTGCCTCACCACCTGACAGAGTACCTGTAGCACGGGCCAGCGACAGATACTCAAGACCTACATCTGCCAGGAAACCAACTCTGGCTCTGATTTCCTTCAGAATCTGCTTTCCGATAAGCTGCTGCTGAGCAGACAACTGCATTTCCGCAAGAAATACCTTCAGTCTGTCAATAGACATATTTGTAATTTCATAAATATTCTTATCAGCTACTGTGACAGCAAGTGACTCCTTCTTCAGACGCTGTCCCTTACAGGCTTTACACGGAGTGATCTGCATAAAGCTCTCGTACTCCTGCTTCATCGCTTCGGAACCAGTCTCCTTATAGCGCTGCTCCACATTCTTCACAAGCCCCGGAAAGGCTACATCATAAACGCCTTCTCCCCGCTGGCCCTTATAATAAACCTTTACGGAATGACCGCCTGTACCATACAGAATAATATCCTGTATCTTTTTGGGATAATCCTCAAAAGGTGTATCCAGATTAAAATCATACTCACGGCAGAGCGCATTCAGGATTGCATTGGTAAAGCTATTCTTATCTGTACAGGACTGCCAGCCCATTACAACAATAGCACCCTCAGAAATGCTTAAAGACTTATCAGGAATCATCAGCTCCGGATCAAATTCCATCTTATACCCCAGTCCCAGACACTCCGGGCATGCTCCAAAAGGATTATTAAATGAAAAGCTTCTGGGTTCGATCTCATCAATGCTGACTCCGCAATCAGGACAGGAGAAGCTCTGGCTGAAATTTATATAATTCCCATCCATAGTGTCAACCACTGCCAGTCCCTCTGCCAGATTCAGCACAGTCTCCAATGAATCCGTAAGGCGCTTCTCAATTCCTGGCTTCACGATCAGACGATCTACAATAATAGCAATATTATGCTTAATATTCTTATCAAGATTAATCTCCTCAGAAAGCTCATACACATTACCATCAATCTCAGCACGTACATAACCGCTGCGTCTGGCCTGATCCAGGAGCTTCACATGAGTACCCTTACGCCCCCGTACCACCGGTGCAAGAAGCTGGAGCTTCGTCCGCTCCGGCAGCTCCATGATCTGATCCACCATCTGGTCTACTGTCTGTCTGGCAATCACTTTACCACACTTAGGACAATGGGGAATGCCGACTCTGGCATATAAAAGCCTGAAATAATCGTATATCTCTGTAACAGTTCCCACTGTAGATCTGGGATTACGGTTCGTAGACTTCTGGTCAATGGAAATGGCAGGAGGAAGCCCCTCAATGCTCTCAACGTCCGGTTTCTCCATCTGACCCAGGAACTGTCTGGCATAAGAAGAAAGAGACTCCATATATCGTCTCTGTCCCTCAGCATAAATCGTATCAAAAGCCAATGAAGACTTACCAGATCCACTTAAGCCTGTGAGCACCACAAACTTATCCCTGGGAATATCCACACTGAGATTCTTCAGATTATTCTCATTAGCTCCTCTGATCCTGATAAATTGTTTCTTATTCTCTGCTGCCATCTGTTCCTCCATTTCCAAGCCGGAAAACACCGGCTATAACCCATGGTATCTTTGCCCGAGTATTCAAGCTTAAATCCTTAAAGCCCTTAAAGCTTTTTTATATGTTCTTCAAGAATATCACAAGAACGTTTGTTCGTCAATCTATTCTCCGAAATTCTTATAGCAAAAAATCTGCCATCACTGCATTGCTCACATGTATTCCTGCCCGTGACAGAAAAATCCTGTCCTCCGGCTCAACAAGCATTCCCTGCTTCTTATATTTTTCCAGAATTTCTCCATATATTTTCTCTATCCCAGTTCCGAAATATTCCTGAAATTCCGTTTTCGACACACCTCTTGTCATGCGAAGGCCAAGAAACATAAACTCTGCCATTTCATCCTTCCGGGTAAGCAGCTCCCTGTCTTTTCGTATTTTCTCCGGGAAACTGCTGTTATTTATATATTCCTGCATATCCATGGTATTGGTAAACCGCTCTTTTCCAAGCAGTGAAGCGGCTCCCAGCCCAAGGCCAAGATAATCTCTTCTTTTCCAGTACCCCTCATTATGCCTGCATTCCCGGCCATTTTTCGCATAGTTGGAAATTTCATACTGTTGATAGCCATACTCACCCAAAATTTCCGCCACATCTTCATACATACGGTATTCCGTATCCTCGTCCGGCAATTCCAGTTCTCTTTTGGCAAAAGGTGTCCCCTCTTCAATAATAAGACTGTACGCAGAAATATGCTCCGGACCAACCTCTGCCACTGTGCGCAGATTTTTTATCCATCCTTCATAGCTCTGTCCCGGAATAGCAAACATCAGATCCACGTTAATATTGGAAAATCCAGCGTTCCTTGCCATCTCATAGCTTTCCAGAAATTGTGCGTAATTATGGATTCTTCCAAGCATTGTCAACTCTTCATCATTAGGAGACTGCAATCCCAGGCTGATCCGGTTAATACCGTATTTTCTATAAAGCGCCAGCTTCTCCGGAGTCAGGGTTCCCGGATTAGCTTCGATCGTCACCTCCGCATCTGGTTCCAGACAAAAGCTCTCCCCTATTCCCTGCAACAGCTTTTCCATCACATCACATTCTGGTACAGAAGGTGTACCTCCCCCGATAAACACAGTATCCACAGAACGCTTTTCCAGTAAAGAAACTGCCTTCATTTCCCGTAAAAGTGCATAAATATAAGCTTCCTGCCCGGTCCTGGTAGAAGGACCTGACAGGAAGTCACAATAATCACATTTCTTTATGCAAAACGGGATATGAAGATACAATTCCAGGCTATTCTTCTTTATTCCCATCTTGATTTTCTCCATCTGCTTTATCATTTTCAGAAGAATCCTCTGAACTGCCCTTGCTCACAGAAGCTTTTTCATTTTCCTTCTGCACAAGGTATTCATTCACCATGGTCACGCTGCCGCTGGTTGCCACTGCGTCTTTATTTACCTGCCGGGGTACCGGAGTAGGTGTGGGACTTGGTGTAGGGGTAATCTTCATAACGCCCTGGGATGCCGCATCAGGTACCTTCACCTTCTTTTTCCCACATGCACAGCTGCCGGCAAAGATCACAATCACCAGCAAGATAGCAGCCAGAATTCCACCCTTGATCCATTGTTCCCGGTTCTTCCTGCAGCTTCTCTTTATTCTTCTTATCAGAATACGTATCTTTGCTTTCATCTGATACCTCCACTTCCGGAATCAATTTTCATCCAGTTTCAGTACACTCATAAATGCCTTCTGCGGAATCTCTACATTTCCAACCTGACGCATTCTTTTTTTACCTTCCTTCTGTTTCTCCAGAAGCTTCTTCTTACGTGAAATATCACCGCCATAGCATTTTGCAAGAACATCCTTACGCATAGCCCGGACTGTCTCACGGGCAATGATCTTACTACCCACAGCAGCCTGGATGGGGATTTCGAACAGCTGACGGGGAATCTCATCCTTCAGCTTCTCACACATCTTACGGCCTCTCTCATAAGAAGTATCAGCGTGTACAATAAAGGAAAGAGCATCAACCTCTTCTTTATTTACCAGAATATCCAGCTTCACAAGCTCACTTCTCTCATAACCGCAAAGCTCATAATCCAGGGACGCATATCCTCTGGAACGTGACTTCAGAGCATCAAAGAAATCGTAAATGATCTCATTCAGCGGAAGCTTATACTTCAGAAGTGCACGCGTTTCTTCCATATATTCCATGCCAAGATACTGTCCACGACGTTCCTGGCAAAGATCCATAATAGCACCGATAAATTCTGTAGTTACCATGATCTCAGCATTTACAATAGGCTCTTCCATATATTCGATCTCGGAAGGATCAGGAAGATTGGTCGGGTTTGTCAGATCGATAACTTCGCCGTTTGTCTTATGAACCTTGTAAATAACACTAGGTGCAGTAGTGACAAGATCCAGATCGTATTCTCGTTCCAGACGTTCCTGAATGATCTCCAGATGAAGCAGTCCAAGGAAACCACAGCGGAATCCGAATCCAAGAGCAACAGATGTCTCTGGCTCATAGAATAAAGCAGCATCATTTAACTGCAATTTTTCCAGTGCATCACGGAGATCTCCGTATTTCGCACCATCAGCCGGATAAAGACCACAGTAAACCATCGGATTTACTTTCTTATATCCAGGCAGTGCTTCCTCACATGGACGGTTATTGTCTGTAATGGTATCACCCACACGGGTATCCCGTACATTCTTAATGCTTGCTGTAATATAGCCAACCATTCCGGCAGTCAGCTCCTCACACGGAATAAACTGACCTGCTCCAAAATATCCTACCTCTACAACCTCTGCCACAAATCCGGTAGCCATCATACGGATAGATGTACCCTTTCGTACCCTTCCGTCCACCATACGACAAAATACGATGGCGCCTTTATAAGAGTCATAAATGGAGTCAAAAATAAGTGCCTTCATTGGTGCATCCGGATCTCCTGTGGGTGCCGGGATTTTCGCAACCACCTGCTCCAGAACCTGATCTACGTTCAGACCAGTCTTGGCAGAGATCTGTGGTGCATCCTGAGCCTCAAGGCCAATCACATCCTCGATCTCATTAATAACACGCTCCGGCTCTGCACTTGGAAGGTCAACCTTATTGATCACAGGAATAACCTCAAGATCGTGATCCAGTGCCATATAAACATTTGCCAATGTCTGTGCCTCAATTCCCTGGGCAGCATCTACCACAAGGATAGCGCCATCACAGGCAGCAAGGCTTCGTGAAACCTCATAGTTGAAGTCCACATGTCCTGGTGTATCGATCAGGTTAAAGATATACTCCTCCCCGTCCTTTCCATGATATACGGTACGGACAGCCTGAGACTTGATCGTAATTCCTCGTTCTCTCTCAAGATCCATGTTATCCAGAACCTGTGCCTGCATTTCTCTCTCTGTCAAAAGACCTGTCATCTCTATAATTCTGTCGGCCAGTGTGGATTTACCATGGTCAATATGCGCAATAATACAAAAATTTCGAATTTTATTCTGGTCTGCCATTCCAGACATTCCTCCTCTGGTTATGCTATGCTGTTTTTTTCTATCAAGAGATTATATCACAGATTAATTCCGTTTGTCACTGCCTTTTCTATTACTGTTTGCATTACTGTTTGCCGCTGTTTCCCGCTCCGCTTCCTTTCAGCACCCTGTTCAGGATATCCGCAAAGGGTTCCATAGCATTTTTCACCTCCTGTACGGTGTTAGTCTGGGCCCCTGCTTCCAGGAGCAGGGCTCTTTTTCGAAGGTGGAGATTATAACGAAGCCCCGCCAGATAAATTCCCCTGTAAAACTCAGGATAATATAAGGCAGCCTGATATTCCAGTTGAAAAGAAAATGCCAGATTATCCTGTATGTATGGATTCGGCAGATAAGAAACCGCCCCCTGGCTATTGGTATAGCTCAGCCCGTTATAAAAAAGAACCTGTGCCGTAGCTTTTCCATTTATTTCTGTCACAAGCCGCCTGTTCTCAGGGATTCCATCTCTGTGAAGATCAATCAGCACTTCCACAGAAGGATTCTCTTTCAATACATTTTCCATATACTCGCAGGCGTAATCATATGCTTTGCTCCTGTCAAGCTCTCCGCTCATCATATCGAAGGCTTCCTTCACATGGATCACCTGATAGCCATATTTCTCTCTGAGAAGGTTTGTAAGATAATTTCCCACCCCTACAATAGTATCCTCTTCCTCTCCTTCCCTTGAATCAGAAAAAGTCTCCTGAGAGTGACTATGATAAATAAGGATCTGAGGCTCCAAAGGGCCATGACTCAGGGAAAAATCTTCTGCCAGAAATTCAGCCGCATCGATTTTTACAGCAGAAGCATCTGTATTTTCATCTACAATATAAAAATTATTCATAAGATAATCATAATCAGACAGCTTGTCCCTGGATAGATCCAGGATTGGATGAGGCAGAACACTATTGATCACTTCCTGGCTTTTTCCGTTTTTTTCTTCACTCTTTGTATTTTCCTCCGTTTTCTCCCCTTCCTCCTTTTTCTCTTTTCTTTCTGCTTTTCTTTCTGCTTTTCTTTCTTCTTTTCTTTTTTCCTCTTCTCTTTTTTTCTCTTCAAGCTCTATTTTTCCCAGGCATTCCCTGTTTCTCTTTCCTATTTCCGCCAATGTTTCGCTGTCCATTTCCAGCCAGGCTTCCTGCACTTTTTCCTCCGTAAAATAATAAAAAGGAAATTGTCTGTACATATTTTCTAATACTTTCCACAGGGAAAAAGGCTCTGGCAGCATTGCCAGAACCATCAAAAAGCACAGACAGAGAAATATGCAGAAAGCCTTCTGGAGCTTTGTCACGAAATCACCTCTTTTAAGGTTATCCTATGACAAAGCCAGTCCCTATATGTTTCTTTTTTATTATTTCATTCACCTTCTGTTTTTAAGCATCCTGTGAAAATGCCATGTTCAACCCTTCTGAAATGGTAAAACTCAGATATTTCACTGTCTCATCCACATCCTTTGGCGTTACAAACATGCCATGAAGATGAGGGGAAATCATCTCTTCCAAAAACTCCTTCTGCTCAGATTCCTCCAAGGCATCTAAAAGATGCGCCATGGCATCATGAACTATAGTTGCCGCATCCACAACAGTAGGAACACCTATTCCAATCACCTTTACCTTCAGATTCTCCTCAGTAAGGCCATTACGGTGGTTTCCCACTCCTGAGCCAGGCGTGATTCCTGTATCTGTGATCTGAATAGTCCGGTTCAGACGTCTGGTACTTCTCGCTGCCAGGGCATCCACTGCGATCACCACATCGGGACGGGTAATCGCAACTACTCCTTCAATGATCTCCGACGTTTCCATTCCCGTCTGTCCCATCACCCCAGGCACAATTCCACTGATCGCGTGCAGGAGTTCTTTTTCTGTGCTTTTCAGCCCGTATTCCCGGATCAGATGCCGTGTCATATGAAGATTCCCTATCACCTCCGGTCCGAGGGAATCCGCAGTAATAGCCTGATTCCCAAGCCCTACGACAAGGATAGATTTTTCTTTTTCCAGTCCGATAAGCTGGCGCAGATGCTGGGATAGCTCCCGGGACACTTCTCTGTGATAATCCTCGTCCGGTGCCGAAAGCCCTTCCGCTTCGATTGTAATATATGTTCCCTGAGGTCGTCCCATTGCCCTTGCACCATTCTCTGTGGTTATTTTTACCACAGTTGTTCTGATATCCTTTTCCTCATTATAATCCTCCTGCACTTCAACTCCCCGTACCTCTACATTCCCCTCTGTAAAACGCTCTCTGGCCTCCACTGCCAGGTCTGTTCTGATCTTATAGCTTCCCAGCATACCGCTCTCCTCCTGCATTTCATTTTTTAACCAAAACAAGCACGTTTCCGGCTTCTGTGACAGCTGTCTTATTTCTATGTAAGCTCCCCATTTTTTGTAAAAATATGTATTGACAATCACAGCCAATTATTATAAACTATATAAGCATGTTCATAGGAACGCCCGTGTCTGTTCTTATGAAACAGTAATTTTATTATCACTCACGAATTGGAGGTGTACGAATTGGCTAACATCAAATCTGCAAAAAAGAGAATTTTAGTTAACAGAACAAAAGCTGCGAGAAACAAATCCATCCGTTCTGCTGTTAAGACTTCCATCAGAAAAGTTGACGAGGCAGTAGCTAACAACGATAAGGCAGCAGCAGAGGTTGCATTAAAAGAGGCTATCTCTACAATCAGCAAAGCAACTTCCAAAGGTGTTTATCACAAAAACAACTGCGCTAGAAAAGTTTCCCGTTTATCCAAAGCCGTTAACAGCATTGGCTAATAGATATCAGAATTTTTAGTTATAAGCTTATAAGTGAAAATTAAGGCAGTCGAACCGTCATCGACTGCCTTTTTTCTATGCTTTGTAAAGCGGACATTCCAGGTCCGCTTCGCTACTTGCTCATGCCCTGGCAGAGCTGTACTTCACGATCAACAGTTCCACGCTGAGCACATCCTGCAGCCTTCCTGTCTTCACCGCTTCTTCCGCATCCACAAAATCCGTTACGGCCTGGCGAAGCTCACTGATTCCATAGGATCTGGCACAAGAGGCAATATTCTTCACCACAAAGGAGGGCACGCCAAGTCTTGAGGCCATTTCCGGCTGAGGAATTCCCTCTTCCATGTATTCCTTTACCAGAAGCAGCTGGCGGAACTGCTTTGCCAGAAGAAACAAAATTCTCATAGGCGGCTCCTTCAGGGTAAGGAGATCATAATACAGCTCCAAAGCCCGTTTCTGATTTCTCTCTGTTACAGCACGGACCATATCGAAAATCTTATTCTGAGTCTGAGTTGTACAAACCTCCAGAATATCCTTCCCGGTAACCACATCCCTGTCTCCTGTATAAGAGATCAGCTTCTCCAGCTCCATACGCAGATTTCCCATATCTACTCCTGTCATGGTAAGTAAAAGTTCCATATCACGCTGGGTGATCATTTTCCCTTCTTTTTTCAGAAGACCTGCAGCCCAACGCATCAGAGTTTTCTCATCCTGCGTTACAAATTCTCCAATACACCCCACAGACTTCACAGCCTTATACATACGGCTTCTTTTATCCACCTCGTTCTCCGCGAAAACAAGACAAAGATAATCCGGCAGCTCCTTCATATAATCAGCCAGTTCATCGCACTTATTCTTAAAAAATCCGGTATCCTCCAGAAGGATCACCCTGCGGTCTGCGAAAAATGGCATAGTTTCACAAAGGTCTATCAATTCCTTTACATCAATATTTCTGCCCTCATAATGATTAAAATTCATAGTATCATCATCCGGATTCAATGCTTTCACCAGCTTGTGCTTGTACTGCTGCTTCAGATAAGCTTCCGCGCCATATAACAAATATACCGGTTTAAAATTTCCTGTTTTTATATCTTCTTGAATGTTCTTCAAAACGTATGCTCCTGTCATGCCACATATTCCATTAAACCATACCACAATTTACAGTTTTATAAAAGTATATTTTAATCCTGTTTGTATTCGTTTTCACCCTTCATCCTGCAAATATTTTTCAAATTTTATTTTTCCATTTTCCCAGCACACTCTCACAGCACCGTTTCTCATAGTAAATCCCGTCTCGCAGCCCGCTGCTTCCAGCCGTTGTATCGTATCTGCCGACGGATGTCCATAAGTATTGGTTAAAGAACAGGAAATCACTCCATACTCCGGACTCACGGTGTCAAGAAACTGCTGACAGGTAGAATAATGAGAACCATGATGCCCTACCTTCAAAAAATTCACATTTTCCAGAAGCCCCCTGGCGAGCAGCTTTTTCTCAGTTTCCTCTCCAATATCTCCTGTAAACAACCCTCGAAAATCTTCATATTCTGCCTGTAACACCATGCCATCTTCATTTACATCCATTCCGGAAGCCTCCTCAAAAGGCGCCAATACTTTCAGCCGCAGCTTTCCTGTCCTCAGAATCTCACCAGATTTCAGATTTTTCACAGTAATCCCTGCCTCATCTGCAAGAGTCTCAAGCTTTTGCCATGCCTCAGGAGTTTTTTTCCATTCAGGCAGATAAAGGCAGCCAATTTTTACAGAATTTAACCCTGAAGCTGTCAGCTCCAATATTTCCTTTATTCCACTAATATGATCCTGATCTGTATGTGAAATAAAAATGCCGTCAACTCTGGAAATTCCCTGATTCTTCAAATAGGGTAATAACTGGTACTGGCCCACTCCTGTTTTACTGCTGCTTCCTCCGTCAATCAGAAAGCACTGATTCTCAGGAGTTCGCAATACAATTCCATCCCCCTGTCCCACATCCAGGCAGGTAACAGAAAAAGGCTCTTTTCCTCGCCACACCAGAATGGTTAGCGCCAGTCCTATAAGTATCAATCCCGTAAATTTGTACCCAGCTCTGATATTTTTTCTCTCTCTTTTTCTATATGCAAATATAGCAAGGGCTCCTGCAAGCAAAATATAATATACTGCCACCTGCCATAGCGTCGGCTGCCCCGTGATCCAGGTACAAAAAGGCAGCCTTCCTGATAGCTTACATAACTCTTCATATATTTCCGCCAACAGCCGCCCTGGCAAAACGGCCACACTTCCCAGCTTCCAGCTCATGCATCCCACCATGAGTCCTGTAACGCCGCTTCCAAGGACAATGCCCACAGTTGGCAGCACGATTAGATTCAAAAACATTCCGATCAATGATACCTCTCCAAAGAAGTAAAGAGATACCGGAAGCATAGTCAGCTGTATTCCCAGGGATGCCATAAATGCAAGAGCTGTTTTCGCGCATATTCCTGAAATCCCCTTTTTATCCTGCTTTGAATATTGGAAAATCCCATTCAACACAGGAACCACGACTCCAGCTCCCACTACAGCGCTAAAAGACAAAAGGAATCCACTGGTGTACAAATATGCACCGGAATCAGCCAGGATCAGCATCGCAGACACAGCCAATGCAGTAGGAAGGTCATAAATCCGCCCGGTTATTTTGGCTCCAATTGCCACCAGAAACATACAGACAGCCCGCATGGTAGACACACTCCCACCTGTCATAATGCCATATTGAAGCAATAACAAAAGGGAAATAATACCGGAGGGCCAGATTCCCATTCCCGTCTTCATCAGCAGATTAT
Organism: uncultured Blautia sp.; assembly: GCA_934408705.1. Lineage (GTDB taxonomy): Bacteria > Bacillota > Clostridia > Lachnospirales > Lachnospiraceae > Blautia_A. The sequence continues at coordinate 46,045 of CAKRVL010000007.1, forward strand.
ATAAGCCCAGTCCAAGCATACTGATATGCAAGCCGGAAATCGCCAGTACGTGGACAATCCCTCCCATCTGATACCGCAGCTTCACCTCCTGCTCCAGATTACTTTTGTCTCCCAGAACAATCGCCTGAAAAATACCAGCTTCCTTTCCCGCAATCCTGTTTAAAATAGTTCCCAGATAACTCCTCAGATCACAAACACCCTTCCGGTATACCGAATAATTTTCGGATTTTTCTAATAATTCCGCTTTTTTCAAAAAATAGAAAATATGCTGACTTGAGTAATACTGCTCACCATCAAACTCCCCGGGATTTCGTATTTTAGCCACAGGCTCCAGATTTCCGGACATCAAAACAACAGTCCCTGCCGGAACATCTTCTTTTTTCTTCATAAATGCTTTTATATTTTCAATAGGTATCTTCTTAGATTGATTTATCTTTTGATTATTGTTTGATTTGTAAATCAGATATGTATTTCCCAGATAAACAGCTTGTGAAAATTCATTCTCTGTAGTCTGCAGCACTTCCCCGCAAATAACAGACCTTGGATGATCCTTGATCCAGGAGCTTATATTGTCCGGGACAGGATTCCCCCTGATAAGGGGAATACCTGCCCGGTCAGCTATACACATGGACAGGATCAGCAGCAGACACACAATACAAAGTGGCCTTCGTGTCATTCAAAACTCCTTTATTCTCATCTGTCACAAAATCATCTGTAAAGGTAAGCTTCTACCGGTTATCTCCACTCTGTTCCTCCACAAGGACCAGATCTGCATTTTTACTGAACAGACTGTACAGGGATGTTCCATCACTCAGAACAGCTTCTGTATCCCCTTCTATCGAGATTTGCACCTTGTCAGCAGATGTTGTATCCAGAAGGGAATTCACCACAGAATAGATCATTGTATTCACCGGAATATCCACCCCTGAATCGGAAAAAGCTGAGCTGAAATCCACATAGCAGACATCGTCAGACACTTCCACACCAAGAATATCTGTATTCTGAGGAATCGTGGGATAATGTCCCTTTACCATAGGTCCCTTTGCCAACTGCTCCAGGATTACCCTCTCTCTTGGAAGGATTCTTTTGTAATAAACATTTCTCTGCTCCGTTACAAGATGCTCTCCTGTTTTATCTGTAAAATAGAGCATAAAAGTATCATAACGGTAAGCATCCTTGTCTGAGCCCCACATTTCCACGAAGGTATTGCCATCGATCACACCGACGGCCTGTCCCTTGGAATCCTTAAGCTCCTGACTTCCTATAAAAATTTTTACTCCGGTCACTCCCGGAATCTGCAGAAAGGTTCTCGCAACTCCTGCCCGGACCAGGATTTCCCTGGTTCTTGAAATATTACTGTAATCACTGTTAAATTCCAGTTCCAGCAAGCCTTCATTCAGACGATAGGTTACAAGCTGGACTCCTGATGGCAGAAGAGGCTGATCCTCTCCGCTTCCCTCCTGGCCATTCAGTTGTCCCATCAGATCCTGAAGCATAAACTCTGCACTTTCCTGCTCCGGATAATATCGAATCTTTTTAACTTTTGTTTCTTCCTGATTTAAATAATATAAATAATACTGGTTACTGACACTCTCTGTCTTCTCACTCTGAGTTTCCACTGAACATCCGGTAAGAAGTCCAAGAACCAGAACCAGAGCCAGAACTGCACTCAAAACTCTCTTCATCCGGCACCTCCTACGGAATATATGATAATGGAATACGGACAGTAAAGGTAGTTCCCTCACCTTCCTTGCTGGCTACCTGAATGGTACCATGATGCATGGTTACTGCGCTTCTGGTAATTGCCAGTCCCAGACCGGTACCGCCGATTTCCTTGGAATGAGACTTGTCCACACGATAAAAACGTTCAAAAATCCTTCCAATAGAATCCTCCGGGATTCCCATTCCGGAATCTGCAACCTTCACATAAAAATACTTATGATCCGCATCCAGAGTCACACGCACCCAGCCATCATCCACATTATATTTAATACCATTTTCTACAAGATTGCTTACAGCAAGAGTAAATTTCACCTCATCCACATCGGCTTCCACAGGACGGAAGCTGTCCAGGATCAGATCAATATTACGCTTGTCAGCAATAGGCCGAAGTCTTTTCAGAATATCCTCCAGAAGCTGATTGATATTCAGATGCTCCACATTCAGGTCTGCCGCCTTTTTATCCATTTTTACAAGAGAAAGAAGATCTGTAATGATCTTATTCTCACGGTCAATTTCTGCCGTAATATCCCCCATAAATTCCTGATAAAGCTCCTCAGGCACGCCCTCCTGTCCCACTAAGGAATCCGCCAGCACCTTCATGGAGGTAAGCGGCGTCTTAAGCTCATGAGACACATTGGATACAAATTCATTTCTGGACTCATCCAGGATCTTCATTCTGGAAAGCATTTTATTAAATGCATCTGTGATCAAAGCTGTCTCCGTATAATCCGGAACAGAAATCTCTTCGTTCTGATAACCGTCAGTGAGATCCTCGATTGATTTGGTAACATGGGCAAATGGTTTCACAAGCACAGTGGAAAGCACATACCCCAGAAGCAGTGCAAGCACAATGATAATTCCTGTGATCAGAAGGCTCTTCTGTTCCAGCTCCTGAATATTCTGTGCAATTTCACTGGAAGAAAAGCTGATAAGCATGGCACCCTGAAGCTGTTTCACCTCCGGACTTTTAACCGGAAGTGCCATCTCGATCTTCTGAGTCTTACTGTTATACCGGCTCGCCTCTTCACCCTTAAAGCACTTGATCACCATAGTAGAGATCAATGTCTTGCCCTCATCTACGCTATAGGTATCCTTAATAATTCTGTAATCCCTGTCAACCAGCAGAATCCTGCCGTCATACACATTAGACAACAACTCCAGCTTGCTATTCACATCCTGCGAGCTGGAGTCATTCATATAATTCTCTTTAATTAACAGGTTACACAAAATGTCACACTGCTTCTCAACAGTCTGCTTACGGACAGCCACCGCCTTACTCTCATAGGCAGCTACTATCACGTGGGCAACAATGACACTTGGTATGATTCCCAGAATAACCAGAATGATCAGAATACGAAAACGCAGACTTTTTAAGAAGCTGATTTTCTTTTTCTCTGGCATGGCTTATGCCTGAAAATAATAGCCCACACCCCATTTGGTGTGTACATACTTCGGCTCACTGGGATTCGCCTCAATTTTTTCACGTAAACGACGGATATGTACATCCACAGTACGGACATCACCTGGATACTCATATCCCCAGACAATATTCAGCAGGTTCTCACGGCTGTAAACTTTATTTGGGTTAAATACCAAAAGCTCCAGCACATCAAATTCCTTGGCAGTAAGATTAATTTCTTTACCTGCAATAAATACACGGCGGCTCTCACAATCCATCTTCAAATCGCCTGCTGTGATGGTCTTCGCCTTCTCTTTCTCTTCCTTATTGCTGCCTGCACGACGCATAATAGCCTTGATTCTGGCCTTTACCTCAAGAATATTAAAGGGCTTGGTGATATAATCATCTGCGCCATACTCAAGACCGAGAATCTTATCCATATCCTCGCCCTTAGCTGTCAGCATTACGATAGGAACATTTGAAAATTCCCTGATCTGTTGACATACTTCGAAACCATCCATCTTGGGAAGCATAAGATCCAGAAGAATAATGTCATATTTCTTCTCCTTCGCCATCTCCAGCGCTTCCTCACCATCGTAGGCACAATCCACTTCCATCCCATCCTGCTCCAGGCTGAAACGGATTCCCTTTACGATCAGTTTTTCATCATCTACTACCAAAACTTTCCTGCTCATTTAAGAATCTCCCTTATTCAGTTGATATCTTGTCTTTTATTTTTGAAAAGGTACCTTCTTTGATACCTTCTACATTCATAAGCTCTTCTATAGAAGTAAAGCCTCCATGTTCCTCTCTGTATGCAACAATAGCTTCCGCCTTAGACTGCCCGATTCCACTTAAGGTGGAGAGCTGTCCGGCATCTGCGGTATTCAGATTGATTCTGGAATCTTCATTCTGGCCGCCGGAAGATTCATTTTGTTCCAGTTCTCCGGTATTTTCTCCTTCTGACAAGGCTTCTGGCACTTTCGCCAGTGCAAATTCCAGATTTTCTTCCACTTCTGTCTCAGTAGGCACATAAATCTGCTGCCCGTCCCCGAGGCTTCTTGCCCTGTTCAGATAGTTCATGGCAGCCTCAGGCAGATATCCCCCTGCTGCGTCAACAGCCTGAAAAATACGTGCACCATCCTCCAGTTCATATACTCCCGGATTCACAACTGCCCCGCATACATCAACGAATATCTTCTGTGGAAGCGGCGTCACAAAAGGTGTATCTGCCTCTCCGGCGGCTTTCTCTTCATCCGAAGACATTTCCTCCAGAAAAACCTCCTCCCGGCGTGTGCAGCCTGTCAGTGCAGACACCATCCAGAGAAAAAGCAAAATCATCCAGCTTCCACATCTGTATTTTATTCTTCTATTCATGTGGGTTCCCCTTTCGCTCTACGCGCAGTTCCCCCACTACTCATGCTTTACTTCATCTATTTTAACGAAACTTTACATATTTTACAATACCATTTCTAATTTTTATCAGTCTTTTATCAATTTACCTTATTCCCGCCATTTAAATATGACAATTCCCACAATCGCCACTGCCATACCAATCAATTTCCGCCACTCAAAGCCTGCTTTTTCCACACCAAACAAACCACACAATTCAATCATATAAGCCACAGCCAGCTGAGAAATTACAATCAGCATGGCAGCCTTTGCAGGGCCAAGACTTCCCATACTCTGAATTACAGTTATGGTAATAAACGCTCCGATCACGCCACCAAGCAGGGTATATTTATTTTCCACCTGCCACAGTGCACCTACACTGTCCCTTCCGGTAAAAAGCCAGGCCAAAACACAGACCAGAAACGCAGAAAACTGCACCCAGCCGGTTGACACCCACAGACTGGTCTGCTTCGTCACTTCCGTGTTAAAAACGCCCTGAATACTCATCAATGTCCCTGATAACAACGCCACAAGAAATCCCCACATACAATACCTCCATAAACTATCCCATACTTCCAGATTCTTTTTCTGATCCAATCAGCATTCTGCCAACTACCAAAAGGATACTCCCTTTCCCGGGAAGAAAAGGAGGTGCTCTTCTGGCACCTCCACAATAGTATTATATGTATTTTTCAAAGATTCATTCACTTCACAAGTTTTTCGCTCTTTTTCGTAACACAGCAACGGCAGTAATTAGACGCCGATAGAATCCAGAGAAAAGCAGGAATAATAATAGCAAGAACGCCCGTATTCCATACCATATGAAACAGCATGGCTACCAATGTGCAGACAGGAAGTACCTTTCCAGTCAACAGATAAGTCTTATAGCTTGCTTCGTAGATATCTTCCTTCTCTGCTTCGTCACAGCTTGCAAGCCACTGCTCCTGAAAGTTCATAGAAGTAGGATCACCTTTCTTCTCTGGATAAATTCTCTGAACCAGCTTTATATAGCGAATCTGCCACATACCAAAATATCCAACCATTCCTACAAACACAACCAGTCCCGCTAAGAACATCCATGTCTCACCGTCACTCTGGCTCTCAATATATTTCATAGAGTATCCTGGTGAAATGAGCAGCATCATAAGAACAGTTCCCACCGTACTCGCAATCATCCCCCAGCTGGAGGATACTTCAATATGATATTGCAATT
>CAKRVL010000008.1 GCA_934408705.1 uncultured Blautia sp.
GCAGATTCACCTTCAATCACATACACATCCAGGTCTGCATCTGCGCATGTCACTTTCAGGGTGTCCATTCTGGTATACCCAATATCAAAAGTCAACTCAGAAGGGTAATCGAAAAACAGTCCAAATGCTGTCTTTCCGCTTACAATGATAAAGTTATGAGCGCCATACAAAGAACGCTTGTCTTCTGTATGGTTTGGGTCATCGGTACAATTGCTGATATAGCAGTAACCTCGTTTGTTGATTCCACGATTTGCCTCCCCAAGTCCATAGACAATATCATCTTCCTCCATCACATAGGTAAAATCAAAGCCCTTTTCCAGACTGATTTTCCCATAAGGAAAAACGCCATTCGCTACTTCAATCTTCTCTGTTACCGCCTCCGTATCAAAAGGAGCTCCGTATCTGTATTTTCTGATCATAATATTCTTCCTCGTCCAGTAACCTGTTTATCTATATAACACAAATGCCTCATAAGGTTTCAGCACGATTTTACCCTTAAATACTTTTCGGTCAAGGTTTGTAATCAGGCACTGGGAACCTTCAAATTCTGCCGGAACTTCAAATTCTGCCGACTGCTGGCTGAAATTGCAGACTGTAAGAAGTCTTTCCTCATCCAGCTTTCTCATATATGCGAAAATCTGGTCATCCTCACGGCAAAGCGGTTCAAACTCGCCGTACACAATAATCTCTTTCTCCTTGCGAAGCGCGATCAGCTTCTGATAATAATGGAAAATGGAATCCGGATCATCCAGCTGGCTGGCTGCATTGATTTCTTTACAATTCGGATTTATTTTAATCCATGGCTCTCCATCTGTAAAGCCTGCTTTTTCAGAACCATCCCACTGCATAGGTGTTCTTGCATTGTCACGGCTTCGGAGCATCAGACATTTCATCATATACTTCGGCTCCATCAGCCCTGCATCTGTCAGCTCCGTATAATACTGAATACTCTCAATATCCTTATAATCTTCCAGCTTATGAAAATATGCGTTTGTCATGCCAAGCTCTTCCCCCTGGTATACATAAGGGGTACCCTGCATCATATGAAGACAGGTTGCCAGCATCTTTGCAGAAGTCTCTCTGTATGCCGGATTGTCATTTCCAAATCTGGAAACGCTTCTTGGCTGGTCATGATTTCCCAGGAAAAGACTGTTCCATGCTTTTCCCTGAAGTTCTTCCTGCCATTTGATCATCGTCTTTTTGAAAGCCTTAAAATCATATCTGTCAGTGGTCCACTTGCCAAACTCCGCATGCGGGGAAGCATCTTCTACATGTTCAAACTGGAACACCATATTCAGCTCACCACTGTCTTCCCCGGCATATTTCTGTGCCTCTTCAATGGTAACACCAGAAGTTTCCCCAACTGTCATGATATCATATTTGGACAATACCTCACGGTTCATTTCCTGTAAAAATTCATGAACCCGCGGACCATGAACACTGTATGGACCGAAATCTCCATACAAACCGCTTTTCACTTCTCCATCCGGGAAAGCCTGATCCTTTGAAATCATACTGATCACATCCATACGGAAGCCGTCGATTCCCTTGTCACACCAGAATTTCATCATATCGTAAACTTCCTGGCGCACTTTCTCATTTTCCCAGTTCAGATCCGGCTGTTTTTTGGAAAACAGGTGCAGGTAATACATCTGTGTCTCATTGTCGTATTCCCATGCAGAACCGCCGAATGCACCGCCCCAGTTATTTGGCTCTTTTCCGTTTACCGGATTTTTCCAGATGTAATAGTCACGGTACGGATTATCCTTAGATTTTTTGCTCTCCAAGAACCACTGATGTTCGTCTGAAGTATGATTTACAACCAGGTCCATCAGCACCTTGATTCCACGCTCATGCGCCTGAAAAAGCAGTTCTTCGTAATCCTCCATGGTTCCGTAATCTTTGTAAATTCTGCGATAATCTGAAATATCATAGCCATTGTCATCCTGTGGGGACTCCAGCATAGGTGAGATCCACAGAACATTTACCCCAAGCTTCTTCAGATAATCAAGTTTTTCTATAATTCCTCTGATATCACCAATTCCATCCCCATTGCTGTCATTGAAGCTTCTTGGATAGATTTGATATACAATACTTTCTTTCCACCAGTTCTTCTTCATTTCCTGGCTGTCCTCCTGATATTTTATATTTGTTTTCTTTATTTAACCGCACCGGCAACTACGCCATTCATGATCCATTTCTGGCAGAAAATATACACGATCAGCACTGGAAGCAGAACAAGCAGATAAGAAGCAAATGCCAGATTATAATCAACAGAAAACTGTTTTTTAAATACATACTGGGCAAGCTGCAGTGTCTGCTGGCTTTCATCACTTAACAGTACCAATGGCATGGTAAAGTCATTCCAGGTCCACATAAAGGAAAGGATCGCTACTGTAGCTGTGGTAGGCTTCAGAACCGGGAAAATAATCCTGGAAAAAATCTGAATCGGATTTGCCCCGTCAATCATAGCCGCTTCGTCAAGTGCCTCCGGGATTGCCTTTACTGCACCTGTATACTGGAAGCAATATCCCCACGTTCTGAATATTCTCCCCGCCGATCAGCATAACATAGTACCCTTTCATTTCAGCTTCCATCTGAATAGTTCCTACAAGTTCTCCTACAAAAGAATCCTGTAGGGAGTGCATTCCATGGGCCTGGGCAAAACCAAGTACCACGCCTATGATCCTGGAACCATGTCCTGACAGCATAACAGATCCCATATGAGGAACATAATTCTGTTCTTTCAGGATTTCCGTTATTTTATCAATGGTTTCCTGGGAAACTCTTTTTGTATTGCCATTTATTACGTTTGATACGGTAGTCCTGCTCACTCCCGCCATGTCCGCAATATCCTGAAGACGGATCATCTGATTTTCCTGCCCCTTTCCATTTCAAATGAACTTAAATACTTTCATCTCCACACATCATAATAAATAAGAAGGAACATTTTTTCCTGACTTTCCCTTTTTGGTATTCTTCAAAGGCTGTCCTGCTTCCTCTTCCCTTTCACAGGCAGTCACAGGGCATTCTTCTGACAGTCCTCGATACCATTTCCTGTAATCTGCCGGTGAGCATCCCATCTCCTTACGGAAGGTCTCCGAGAAGTAGCTTGCCCCTGCAAATCCATTTGCCCCGGCAATATCTCCCATAGAAGCCGTTTTGTAAAGAACTGCATCCATACTGTTCCAAATCCTGCATTTCTGCAAATATTCAAATGGTGTCATCTCCATATGCTTCTTAAAAAAGCGGCAGAAATCACCGGTACTAACCTGACACGCTTCTGCCATAGCACCAAGCGTCAGCTTCTCATTACAGTGTTCTGTCAGATATCCCGTCATACGGTTCAGCTTCGTCCGTTCACGAAGCACTGCATTCTTGCATTCCGGCTGAAGCTGCACGAATTTCTTATAAAGGCTTCCCCATGCAGTGAACATCCAGCTTTTCATATCCAGCTCATAAGCCATATCTCTGCCCTGGGCAGTCTGCGCAGCTGCAAGCAATGCCTGGAGAAGGATATCCTCATCTGTATCTTCTTCAGCTGATGGCATAAAAAGACAATATGGAAAGGCTTCTGCCTCTTCAACAGGAGAAATATATTTCCTCTGAAGCTCCTCATCACCTGTTGCCAGATATTCCTCTGACACCTGGATCACAAAAAAGCTGCAGCCTGCCTTTTCACTTCTGTTCAGACGATAAGACTGGCCCCTGTTAACAAATAGTGCCTCTCCTGCTTCAAGCTCTACCTTCTCCTGATTTACCTGGCATTGCATTTCCCCTTCTTCTGCCAATATAAAAGTAAATACATTCTTACTTAGGCATGGCATATGTCCAAATTCTGGCTGAAGCAGCTCCAGCTTGCGGATTCTGATCCTATCATCAGATTTCTCTGTAAGCAGCTGCACACCTTTACCTATAAAATATTCCCCCATAAGGCACCTCTCTTCTTCTGTATAGTATAACAATACTATCATAATATTATAAATTCCATAAGAAATAAAGTATATTTTACACATTTTTTCACATACTATTTTCAAATCATCAAAAGACATACTATTGTCATAGCTGCAGGAGGCAATTATGAATAATTCCAGACAAAAACAAATGCAAAAGCAGTACGCAGATTATGTAAAAGAAATCACCCCCACTCACAGTCTTCCCATGAATATGGCAAAGGCATTTTTCACTGGCGGTCTCATCTGCGTGCTTGGTCAGATCATAACAAATTTCGCAAAATCCAGAGGATTAGATCAGGATGCAGCCGGAACATGGTGTTCCATCATTCTGATTCTCATCAGTGTTATTCTTACAGGCTTTAATATCTATCCCAAGATTGGAAAATTCGGCGGAGCAGGCAGTCTCGTTCCTATTACAGGCTTTGCCAACTCTGTGGCAGCCCCTGCTATTGAATACAAAACAGAAGGACAGGTATTTGGAATCGGCTGCAAAATTTTCACGATTGCAGGCCCGGTCATCCTCTACGGAATTATGAGCTCCTGGGCCATAGGCGTAATCTACTATCTTCTGAAAATAATGGAGGTGATATGATGAATCAACAAACTCCTGCCATACTTGCAGGCTCCGCCAGCATGTGCTTTCAAAATCCGGTATATATCACAAGCTGCGCATCAGTAGTAGGGAAAAAAGAAGGAGACGGACCACTTGGAAACAGATTCGATTTGATCTGTAATGAGCCTATGTTTGGAGAGGATACCTGGGAAGCAGCTGAAAGTACCATGCAAAAGGAGGCAGCTGCATTAGCACTTGACAAAGCGGGCCTTACCGTAAAGGATATCCGTATGGCCTTCGCAGGTGATCTTCTCGCCCAGACTGCTGCATCTTCATTCGGGATTGCCGGAATCGGTGTCCCATTTTATGGACTTTTCGGTGCCTGTTCCACTATGGGAGAATCTCTTTCCCTTGGTGCTATGTCAGTTGCCGCAGGATATGGTACACATATTCTTTGCGCAACCTCCAGCCATTTTGCAAGTGCAGAAAAAGAATTCCGCTTTCCCCTTGGCTACGGGAATCAACGTCCCCTTTCTGCAACCTGGACAGTAACCGGAAGCGGCGCCTGCATTCTGTCCGGCGAAGCACCTTCACAGGAAATCCCAGGTCAGACGCAGCCTCTTCTCTCCCCAGAAGGATGTATCCAAATAACAGGACTTACCACTGGTAAGCTGATTGACTTTGGGCTTAAGGATTCTTTGAACATGGGCGGATGCATGGCACCGGCAGCCTGTGACACCATTTATCAGAACTTCTGTGACTTTAACAGGACGCCTGATGATTATGATGCTATTTTTACCGGAGATCTGGGCGCTGTAGGTAAGCAGATCCTGCTGGAGCTGCTAAAAGAAAAGGGTTATGATATAGAGTCCATTTACCAGGACTGTGGCCTTCTGATCTATGACAGTAAAACCCAGGATACCCATTCCGGTGGAAGCGGATGCGGCTGCAGTGCTTCCGTGCTGGCTGCTTACATTTTACCGGAGCTTGTGAAGGGAACCTGGAAACGGGTACTTTTTGTCCCTACAGGGGCGCTTCTCTCAAAAACAAGCTTTAATGAAGGAGATTCCATTCCGGGAATCGCACATGGGGTAATACTTGAGCATTGCCCTCTTCCCAACTGACAACCTAAGCCATATACGAGGAGATTTCATTATGGATTATTTTAATGCATTCTGGGTGGGAGGCCTGATCTGTGCCCTTGTCCAGATCTTACTTGATAAAACAAAGCTTATGCCTGGCAGGGTTATGGTTCTTCTTGTGTGCACCGGTTCTGTTCTTGGCGCACTGGGATTATACCAGCCATTAATTGATTTCGCAGGAGCAGGTGCTTCCGTTCCTCTTTTGGGATTCGGAAATACTCTCTGGAAAGGACTGAGAGATGCTATCGACGCAGACGGTCTCATCGGACTTTTTACCGGTGGATTCAAAGCCTGTGCAGCCGGTGTTTCCGCAGCTCTGATTTTTTCCTATCTGGCAAGTTGGATATTTAAGCCTAAAATGAAAGAATAAATATTACCGGACATTTTTCCGATGTGCTAAAACGAGGTGACATATGAGCGATACACTGTATATTCAGACTGACAAAAACGTGGAGGTTCATCACCCCCACGTCTATCTCCAGGATATTGTAAAGCTTTCCTGCAGTAATTCTAAAATTTTAAATCATCTCCGTGTTCTGCCCGTTTCCAATCTTAATCCGGACAAGCCTGGCCGTTATGTGATTTCTGTTATGGATCTGATCAATAACATCCAGCAAAAAGAGCCAGAACTTGACATTTCTCATATTGGTGAGCCCACCTTCATCATCACTTATGAAAAAGAAGAATCTGTTAATATTGTTATAAGATGGTGCAAAGTAATTTTCGTATGTCTTGCCACTTTTTTCGGCGCAGCTTTTTCCATTATGACCTTTAACAATGATGTGGATGTGCCCGCTCTTTTCACCCAGATCTACACTCAGGTTACAGGACAGGCCACTACCGGTTTCACTGTGCTGGAAATTTCCTATTCTATTGGCATCGGACTAGGTGTACTGTTCTTTTTCAATCATTTCGGCAAAATGAAGATCACAGATGATCCTACACCTATGCAGGTGCAGATGAGACTGTATGAGGATGACGTAAACACCACGATCATTGAGGATGATTCACGGCAGCATTAGTCTGCAAATTATTCTATATCCACAAGGCAGGCCATGACACCACTGATCATGGTATTATAGAAATCCTCTTCCTGCAAAGTTTCCAGTGCCAGATATAGCACACTGTCTCCTGCATCCTCATCATACCGGTCATTGATTGCCTGCGCCAATGTATTTCCATTATACCCTTTTGTGTCCTGTCCCATTCCTTCCAGAACATCCAGAATAGAGGTCGCCAAGGCAATCCTGCTGTCATCTGTCCGTTCTCCATACCAATTATCCTTATACATTAATGTAAGCTCCGGAATATCTCCGGCTTCCAGCAAAAGGAACTCTTCATCCAGATTTTTCAGAGACTGGCTGCGAAAAACCTTTTGCACTGCATCCCGGTAGCTTTGGGAATCCATTCCCACACTATCCGCAGCAATACTAAAAACATCTGAGGAAATTCCGATTTCATAAGCGTAATCGATCAGATCTTTTATTTCCTCTGCCTGCAATTCTTCATCTGCCACTCCTTCAGCGACCATAAATTCCAGCAGCATTTCAGAAATAATATCTTTTAAGTTTTCATATTCTTCTTCATCATTCCAGATAGATTTTCCCAAAAACAGCAGTTCCAAAGTATCGTCCTGATTAAGCTTTGCGATCAGGCTCTCTTCCTCAGTCAATGCTTCTGAAGCAGCAACAGGCACTGTTGCATGTAACAGAAATACTCCCATCAAAATAAAGGATAACATCTTTCTTTTTTTCATCCCGGATTCCCTCCTCAGCTTTTAATATTAACGCGGACAGAAGCATCCCCCCTCACCCGCCGCTTAGTGCTCCGCGCACTTGAAGCGGGGGAATGCTTATCTGCGTTCACATAAGTTTCCATCCTCATCAATGTAAAACACATCATCTGGTCCAATATAAAAATCTTCCAGACCATCAAAATACATTACATTTCCTTCTCCATCATACCAGTAATAGGGAGTTCCCGAGTAATCACCATCTCCCGGATCGCTATTTTCCACATAATCATCTCCCGCCGTTTGAGCTTCATAAGCAATCGACTCAGATTCTCTTAAAAAGGCAGCTTCTGCATAGATATTTCCATATCCTTCCTGAACCGGATATATAAAAAGATCCCCCTCTCCATCAAGACTTACATCTGCCACATAACTTCCGTCTGATGAAAAAAGCTGCAATGCCGTAGTTCCGGAAGTTTCAAACGTTCCATTATCAAAAAGATATCCTCCGCTTCCATCTGCATTTCTGGAATTGTAAATTTCCCAGGTTCCTTCTCCATAAAGTTTGATGCTCATTGCATTAAGATCGCCATACTGATACCAGCTGTCAAAATATGCCATAAATACTTCCAGGCTCTGACCTTCTGCACTTGGATCATACTCTGTGCCAGTACCTGTGCCTGTATTACTGCCTACATTATCCATATTAAGAAGTTCCGTCAATTCCAAAGAATTGATTGCTTCTTTATACTCCTCCAGCATTTCGTCTGCCCAGTCTATATCCATCTTATACGCATATCCATAAGTATGGTCGTCTGTCTGGATATAAACCAATTTCCACAGACAGGTATCTTCATTTGCTCCGGTGGTAAAGCTTAGATTATACACTGGATAAGTAAATTTTTTTGTTAGCTTTTTGTTTTTCTTTTCTTTATAATCTGATATTTCACAATCACTTACAAGCTCTGCAAAATTCTTTCTGATTTCCTTCTCATTTTCGCCAAAAACAGCTTCATTTTTTGCACTGCAGTTGACAATCACTGTCATTCCGTCTGCAGTCATATCTGAATAAAAATAACCACCTTCCCAGTTGGAGTTATTATAAAGAGGCTGCAGACCAGTATACCTTTTTGATGACATGAGTACATAAACAGAATTATTCTCATAGTCAGATGCGTACTCATTTTCAGGGGCTACTGTGTCAGCGTCTTCATTTACTTCTTTATAAAAAGTCTCTCCATCCACATTTCCCATATGAAGACTGGTTTCAGAATCAAGATAAAATCCGGCAATCCAGTTACCAACCCTGTTGAACATGTCATATCTGCCATTCCCGTCTCCATACTCATCTGTATACTTCAAATATCCCTGTACTGTGTTTTCTTCCAGCTGATATACAAACAATCCATCTTCTGTCATCGTAAGAGTTTCTTCACTGGAATTATTTTCATTTCGCCATATTCCTGAGAGCCCGGAAAAATCCACATCCTCATCATTCAAATCATATTCCGTTTCTTCTGCATATGTCAGATTACATGGCAGCACTCCAAAAGCAGTTTCGGTCAGCGCAAGGATCATTATTACTGTAAATACTTTTCTCTTCATATGCATTCCTCCTTTCATTTTCTTGCAGCGCCTTAATGAACATAAAGAAATCCATCATACATAAAGTATATGATGGACTCCTGCAAATTCCAATTAACTACTGGTTAGTTTTTTCCTGCAACAGCTCTAAAAGGCGTTGTCTCTTCATCCGGGTATCTCCGGTAATTTGAATTTTTGAATAAATCTGATTAATATACTGTTTTACAGTTCCCTCTGATAGAAATAGCTTTGATGCAATTTCTTTGTTGCTAAGGCGTTCACTTATGTATTGTACGATTTTCCGGTCACGCTCTGTCAGATTTGCAAAAATTTCCGGACAGGTATTCTCATTTCGAATACCTGCGCATTTTTCTTCGAAGGCTTTTCCCTGTTTTATGATCTGGTCTGCAAATAATGCTTCTTTTTCACCGTCAATACATTCCAAAAGCTCTGCTAAATAACGGTAGTTTTCTGCAAAAGGCATGATCAATCCGTCCGGCATAGCTTCGTCAATCAGTTTTATCAGAAGTGTTCTGGCCTCCACTCTCTTTCCCAGCTTTTCAAAAGCAGCTACAGCCTGAAGCTGTATGTATAAGGCCACCAGACCATAATGCATATTCTCACATGTTTCAAGTAGCCTTTCATTTCTTCCTGCTATTTTTGAATACTTTCCCTGCTCCAGATAAACCTGGTTCTCGATCATTTCCATCATAGGTTTCCCCGGTGCCAGAAAATTCACACTGGAAAGCTTATGTTCGCGAAACAGCCCAGGAATTTTCTCATTCTCACCAGTTAAAGCATGGTAATAAGCACTGATGCTGTCAAACATATTTCTCCAGGAAACATTGTGTTTCCTCTGTAATTCTTCCTGTCGGTCCTGGAAGCTTTTTTCAGGTCTGTGCCCCATGGCAAGAGAAAGACGATACATAAGAAAATCACAGCAAAGAGCTATATTTTCCTGTCCGTTTCCTGCAATATGAGCATAAGCATTTTCCAGACTGATCTGCGCATCCACAAAATGACCTTGCAGATATTTTGCTTCTGCAAGCATAATACGCTCAGCCCCTTGTCCATGCCCATTTGTCACCTTGTAATAATGGGGCATACATTCCTGCATCTCACTCAGTTCTTTAGCAAGGCTTCCGGGATCCCGGTGGAACATCATAAGAACAGATGGGGAGCCAAATGTCCATCCTCCTTCCCGTCGAATACTGATTGCCGGACGCGACATCTGCGCACTTGCATTGCGATGAAACTGACTCATCTTTGAAATATCGTTATACATGAGAAAGCTCATAATGAGGTCGCATTCTCCCAAAAGATTTCCCTTTTCCTCCTGGGACCATTCAGGATGCTCCTGAATAGACTGTATAAGCATTTCTTTTAATTCTAACATTTTTGGTATTTGCTTCCAGTTAAACATGCTTCGCATCAGAACCAGAAGCGCCAGAGGATACTCTTTTAATTTGGAAACAGGACATTCTTCCAGACAGCTGAGCACATCGGCCGGTTTCAAGGATGCCAGCAGGATTCCGGCATCTTTAATGATCACCTTAAGCATTCCATCATAATTCCGGCACTTCCAGTTTGCAGATAAAGCATGGATGTACATCTTCTGCCCTTCATACCAGATGCTGTAACGTTTATAATATTCCTGCTGTTTTTCCCAGTCCATTTCAGCAAAAACCCGCTGGGCGCATTCCTTCATCATATGGTGAAAACGATAATATTTCCCATTGCTCTGGCGTGTTACAAAAGCATTCTGTTCTGTCAGCTTCAAAAGTATCTGTTCTGTGTCATCACGTTCTGTGATCATCCTTGCCATGTCCACAGTAAACTCATCCGCCAGTCCCATTGCACTGAGAAACTCCTGCAGGTCGCCAGGAAGCGGCTTAAGCATGGACTCCAAAAACATCTCATATATATTGGCATTGTTATCCGGTAATTCTCCATTTTTTTCATAGAAGCACAGATTCAGATACACAGCCGAGAACCAGCCCTCACTGGTATGAAAAAGTGTTTCAAGCTGTCTGCCGCTCAATTCAGCACCGCACCGACGAATATAAGCAGCTAATTCTTCCTGTGTTAAGCGCAAAACATCCTCCTGAATCTGATAGAGCCTGCTTCCCAGACGCACAATTGCAGTGCCTGACAAAAAACGGTTCCTGCTGGCAACTATAAGATGTACATTATCCGGAAGGCGACTTGCAAGGATATATAAAAATTCTGATGCCCGGTCATCTGTCAGCAAATGGAAATCATCTATAAAAATATAATATTCCTGCTCTCCTGCAAGGAAATGACATAATGTTTCTGTAAGATATACAGCCGAAGCTTCATCACAGGGGCATTCATATTCCTCTAAAAAATCTAATCCTGCAAAGGCAAAGGCCTTCTGTACACTTCTCCAGAATATAGACAGATTATCTGAATAAATGCTTATTTTAATCACTACAGCATTATCAGCTTTCATTTTAGATGTAAGAAGCCAGTTTACAGCCGTTGTTTTCCCATATCCCATTGGCGCAATAACAGCTGTCAATGCGCAATCCAAGGCAGGACGCATATATTTTTTCAGACGTTCTGATATATAAATTGTATTCAGGTTATCTTTTTCTGATTTATTCTTTTTTCCCATTAAATGGCCACACCTTTAACTGTTAAAAATTAGTCACTGTCTCCATATGCAGCAACCAAAATGATTCTTAGCTATATTTTACCATGTCAAAACCATCTCAACAATAAAAACAAAACATTAATTATTTGGATTGCCATTTTTGTACAAAAATGATACTATATTCTCATGTGACTGCTCCCTGCGAACAGCTGTCCACATGGAGCTTATTTTACCAGATGAGGAGACTTATTATGAACAATTACAAAATGGGAACCAAATGCGTTCAGGCTGGCTATAAACCAGGCAATGGTGAACCAAGACAGATACCGATCATTCAGTCTACAACCTTTAAATACGATACCAGCGAAGATATGGGCAAGCTTTTTGACCTGGAAGCAGATGGATACTTTTATTCCCGTCTGCAGAACCCTACCTGCGATCATGTAGCAGCCAAGCTTGCTGCAATGGAGGGCGGTACTGCAGCTATGCTTACTTCTTCCGGACAGGCTGCCAATTTCTTTGCCCTTTTTAACATCTGTGAATACGGAGACCACATTGTAGCCTCTTCCTCCATTTACGGCGGTACCTTTAACCTGATTGCAGTTACCATGGCAAAAATGGGAATCACAGCAACCTTCGTTTCCCCTGATGCTACAGAGGAAGAATTAAATGCAGCATTCCAGCCAAATACAAAAGTTATGTTCGGCGAAACAATTGCCAACCCGGCACTTACTGTCCTGGATATTGAACTTTTCGCAAAGGTTGCACACGCACACGGCGTTCCCCTTATGGTAGATAACACCTTCCCAACACCGGTTAACTGTCGTCCTATTGAATGGGGCGCTGACATTGTCACTCACTCCACCACCAAATATATGGATGGACACGGTGCAGCACTTGGCGGTGCAATTATTGATGGAGGTAAATTTGACTGGATGGCTCACAAAGACCGTTATCCAGGACTTTGTACACCAGACGAAAGCTATCACGGAGTTACATATGCTGAGAAATTCGGAAAAGAGGGTGCTTTTATTACCAAATGCACTTCACAGCTTATGCGTGATTTCGGTTCTGTACAGTCTCCGAATAATGCATTTATCCTGAATCTGGGACTGGAATCCCTGCACGTTCGCATGCCAAAGCATGTAGAAAACGGACAGGCTGTTGCAGAATTTCTGGAAGCACATCCGAAGGTTGCTTATGTAAACTATCCGGGACTTCCTTCCAATAAATATTACGAAAGAGCACAGAAGTATCTTCCAAACGGCGGATGCGGTGTTGTTTCCTTCGGTCTGAAGGGAGGTCGCACGGCAGCTTCCACCTTTATGCAGAACTTACATCTGGGTGCCATCGAAACTCATGTAGCAGACGCAAGAACCTGCTGCCTGAACCCGGCAACCTCCACCCACAGACAGATGACTGACGAGCAGCTGATGGAAGCAGGCGTACCAGCAGAGCTGATCCGTATCAGCCTGGGACTTGAGGACAAAGAAGATCTGATTGCAGATATTTCCAACGCACTGGATGCAATTTAACCGAATCATATTTCCTGGTAAAGCGGGGGAATGCTTATCTGCGTTACAAAAAATCGGAGTTCTCATTCATTAATATGAGACTCCGATTTTTATATTATTCCTGAACTTTTTTTCTGAGATTTTCCAGATCTTTTTCATCCGGATGAGATAGAGCATGATCAAAATTTGCAATGAGCATATCAAGATTAGGATTATGATCCGGCTGCTCTTTCATCTTCACATAGCGTTCCCGCACAGATTGTGGCATTTTACCCTGACACATATATTCTCCAAGTATCTGATTACTCGGATCAATATTTTCACTGATATTGTTGAGGATTTTCTTAAAATATCCTTCATCCACACCAAATCCCGCTGTTCCAAACAGAAAGATCTTTTTGTTTCTAAGGCTCTTCAATAATTCCAGAGCTGTTTTATCCGCATTTCCTCTATCTGTCCAGAAGCCCACATAAAGCACTTCGGAGGTCTGCCTATCCCCTTTGCAGGGTCCGAAATAATCACAATTTTCTTCTGGCAGAGCCTCGCGTATAGCATCTGCCAGCATTCTGGTATTACCAGTCAGACTGCTGAACATAATTGAATATCTTGTTTTTTCCATATTCGTTACCTCGTATATAACCTTCTTCTCAGATTTCCCTACTCATATCATGCCATTCTTCTCCGCCCCACGCAGAACCGGAAATTCCATTATCAGTATATCCCATTTTCTTGTACATTTCCACCTTATTGTCAAGACAGGTCAGATACAGGCATTTACGTCCTTTCGCCCGTTCTCGTTCTACATAACGTGTCATAATTTCCCTGGCAAGTCCCTGATGACGATACTCGGGAAGCACATCAAGACCAAGAAGCATAATATTTTTTCCATTCGGATCATGAAGTGTAATATCTGTAAAAAACTCATCCCTAAATACATCCTCATCAGTTGCAATTCCATTAAGAAATCCGGCGATTCTGCCAGTCTCTTTATCTACTGCCACCAGAAAAGTTTCGGATGCTTTCATGGCTCTCTGTGTCATGCTTTTCTCGGAACATGCCTCATTGGGCGGAAAACATATCTGCTCAATTTTGGCAGCCTGCATAAACTCATCTGGTCGTATATCTCTGAATTCATATTTTGTTATCATTTTTCGTGTACCCTCTTTTCTTTTTATGATCCATCAGGACATTTTCCATCTGGCTGTAATTTTATTTACCAGTTGATTAAAATGCATAAGCTTTTTCAACTGTTCCACAAATATAGCTGCAAGAAGAGAATCCGCCAGCAGCACAAGAGTGATCACTACCGGGTATCCAAAGGAGTATGTGAAATCTCCAAACCATGTTGTACGAATAAAATTATGGATCAGGAAAATTCCTGCTGAGTAAACACCCAGGAAATGAAAAATCTTGTTAAATAGTGAAACAGAAAAAATAAATTCACAGCAAAACAGAGTCACTACAACCGGAATCACCGCATCCCATATAGGATATAGCCTTCCCTTCAATGGTCCCTGTCTGAGTATCATCAGAACAAAAACACAAATAAATTCTAATATAAATTTGATTATTTTATTCTTTACTTCAGAATCGGAAAACTTATACTCCAATCCACGGGTTATAAAATTGGTGTATGCACATACCATTCCAACCCCAATACAAAGAAAATAATGTCGTATATTTGCATCATGAAATTCCATAAAAAAGTTTACAATAGTCATAAACACTATAAATATAAACCCATCCATCTTTTTCAGAAGCAAAAATAAAAGAGGTATGATCAGAACAACAAAAATTGCAAGTCCATAATACCAAAAAGTAGCCTTCAGGGATGGTGTATCCAGATAATCCGCAAGCCCAAACATATCCACCAGAAAATATTCTGCATTATCCGGAAATTTCATACCATAACATTCCTGCAGTAATCCGGGACGCAGCACTCTGCATGCAAGAACGATGCATAAGAATACATACATAAAGTTTCCAAGTAATTTTACCAGTCTTGTGCAAATAACGTTCTTAGAGCCTTCCATATATGATATATCGGATTTCTTATCCAGAGACATCATTTTCTTTGTGAGTCCATAAGCACTTACAAATACAAAAAGGGAGACACAGATTTTTCCAAAGGATGCCAGATAATTCAGATAATACTCCGGAAACAGCAGTTTCAGTGTGTATCCTGCATATCTCTTCCCATTGAGAAAACAATGATGGAACAAAAGAATTACCACTGCCACTCCCTTCAGGCAGTTAGAATACTGCGTATTAAACAAATCAACAGTATTTTTTTGTATTTTTTTCTGAGTATTCATGTTTTTCTCCTCATAAATTATTCTTTTTCATTATAGCATAGGTTAAAACAGCGGGAAACTCCTTATTTACTTTTTCTCCAATTATGGTATATTAATGATATTAGCGCCTGTTTTTCAGGCAAAATAAACCTATGAAAGGATACTTTTATGACGAAACTTCTGAAGCACAATATATCTGTTTTTATATACGCGTTATTAAGTACGTTCTTCTTTACATTTTCTGTCTCAGAAGATGTTATTTCTCTTTTTCCGGCACAATCCGGAATCGTGATCCAATCCGTGATTCTGCTTTTCTTTTATTTTTTATATAAGAAATTACTTTCTGTTTGTAATCCGCCACACAACCTGTTATTTGTGATCCTTGCAGTGATCATCAGCAATATATTTTGTTACGCCTCTGTAATGGGTGTGTTTTTCTCTGCTGATTCATCACTGGCCGCACTGTCCTCTATAACATTTGCGGTCATCCTGAAATTGATCCTTTTACTGCTTGGAGGCTTTTCTTTTTTCTATATAATGATCCTGGCCATTGGCTCTGTTTCCGGTCATATCCGTAACATTTCCATGCCAGGTCTGCACAAAGTATGCAATTATCTCTTTGATAAGGGGATTTTCATAAAATCATTATTGATCATGACCATCTGCTGGCTTCCGCAGATAATAATACGATATCCTGGTTCTATGCCTATCGACAGTGAGGTATGTATATTCCAGTATTACGGTCTGCGTAAGTACACTACTCAGCATCCCATTATTTATACCCAGCTTCTTGGTCATTTTTCTGATCTTGGAAACGCACTTGGAAACATAAGTCTTGGATTGTTTTTGCTGATTCTGCTTCAATGTATCTGCCTTTTGCTTGTATTAGCCTACACAATTCATACAATGCGTGAATTTAATGCACCAAACTGGCTCTTGTTTATTACACTTATCCTTTTTTCTGCGGCGCCTGTTTTTTCCGGATATGCCACAATTTTAATTGTAGATGTGTTTTATGACACAGCAATTCTCCTTCTTATTAACGAACTGACATGGTACCTTTTCAGACAGAATATTTTCAAAAAAGAGCCTAAGCATTATATCCTTACTATAATCGCGGTACTTGGTATGTACTTCCGGCAAAACGGTTTTTACCTTATGATCGTACTTATTTTCTTTGTTGCCATCAGAGAACTTTACCTGATACGTCACAAGAAACAGACGATTCGTTGTGCAGCCCTTATCCTTGCATTGCTTTTTATTCCCCTTTGTGCCGGAAAACTAAATACAAGCTTACTTCATAAGAAATATAAAGCTACTCGTGTATCAACCCGTGTTATGATGGCTCTTCCTCTGCAGCAGACATCCCGTTACATGGTATATCACAGTGATGATCTCTCCCATGAAGAGCGAGAAGTAATAAGCAGTATCCTTTCCTATACGGACGATGAGTTTAAAGAGAAATATAATCCTTACAACTTTGACGGAATCAAAAAGGGATTTACTAACCACCTTACAAAAAAAGATCTGCTTGCTTATATTCAGACCTGGTTTAAACTATTTCTCCGCCATCCGGATACATATATTAATGCAACGCTGAATCAGAACTACTGTCTGTTCAGCCCGCTGGCCAATAATTCAAAATATTACGGAACTGTACGAAGCCGTATAACTGAGATCACAACCCCGGACTTTAATAAATTATACGAGGATATCACAGTTCTCAATAATTCTGCCAAAAAAGGAGTTATGACTTATTATCAGAGTTTCTATAAATTTCCTATTATTGGTTTATATGTAAATCAGGGACTGATCAATCTGCTTTTGCTGGCAATCTGCTTATATGCCTTATGTGAGAAAAACGGGCGGCTCCTGCTTCTTGGACTCCCCCTTCTTCTCACTCTCGCAATCATCTTTGTAGGACCTGCTGCATATGGACATCCACGTTATACTTTCCCTGTTCACTATGCAATGCCATTGCTGGTGTGCATATTCATTTCCCGGAAAGAATTAAACAAATAAAATTTTTACAGCAAAGGAGCTGCCTGGTTCACATTCCAGGCAGCTCCTTTTCTAATCACAATATTATTTACGACAAAGCTGGGCTACAGTCTCTACCGACACAGTATTCGGGAACATATCAACAGGGCAGACCTTCTTCAGTTCATATCCTCTTTCGCAGAGATACTTAAGATCTCTTGCAAGGGTTGCACTGTCACAGCTTACATAAACTACACGTTTCGGCTGCATTTCAACAATCGTGGCAAGTAAAGTCTCGTCACAGCCCTTACGCGGCGGATCCACAACGATCACATCAGCACGCTCGCCTGTACTCTCATACTGCTTTGGCAAAACCTCTTCTGCCTTTCCCACGAAAAATTCCGTATTATCGAATCCATTCAGACAGGCATTTTCCCTGGCATTTTCAATGGCGGCAGGAATGATCTCCACGCCACTTACTTTCCTGGCTCTCTTGGCAAGAAACAGGGAAATAGTTCCTATTCCGCAGTAGAGATCCCAGACAGTCTCATCACCGGACAGTGCTGCATATTCAAGGGCTTTCCCATAAAGCCTCACTGTCTGATAAGGATTTACCTGGAAAAAGGATAGTGGAGATATCTGATAAGAAATCTCTCCGATTTTATCAGTGATATAAGGCTGTCCCCAGAGAAGGCGGACCTTTTCCCCGAGAATCACATTATTCCGTTTCTTATTCACATTCACCATAACACTGACTGTTTCCGGAATTTCACGAAGAGATTTTACAAGAATATCCTCCTCCGGCAGTTTCTCACCATTAATGATCACACAAACCATCATCTCATCTGTAAAAAAGCCATAACGGATCAGAACATGCCGTACCAGTCCCTTACCAGTATTCTCATCATAAGGCTGGATGTGAAATTTCTCCATATGGGCGATTACACGGTCCAGAACCTCTTTATTCTGCTTAACCCCCAGTGCACAATCGCGGTTCTCAATAATGCTGTGAGTCCGGCCCGCATAAAATCCGGTAATGATTCTTCCATCCTTAGATTTTCCCACCGGAAACTGGGCCTTATTCCTATAATGGAAGGGCTGCTCCATTCCCAGGATTTCTTCCATCGGAATATCTGTGAAACCACCGATCCTTTCCAGATGGCCACGCACCTTAGCGGTTTTAAACTCCAGCTGCTTCTCATAGGAAAGTGCCTGCAGCTGGCAGCCTCCGCACTGTCTTGCAAAGGCACATTCAGGCTGAACACGGTCAGGAGATGGAGTAATGATCTCCTCCAGTCTTCCATATCCATAATTCTTCTTCGCTTTCATGATTTTTGCGCGAACTGTGTCTCCGATCACTGCATCTTTGACAAAAACGGTGAAGCCATCAGCCTTTCCGATACCTTCACCGTCAATTCCGCAATCTTCAATCTTTAACGTAACAATATCATTCTTACGATATTCCATAAAGATTACCATTCTCCTGTCTTTCTTAAGTTAGATTCAAATATTCTGTTATATCCCAGCCAATCCTTCTTGCTCTTATCTGCTGCAAAAATCTCTGTAAGCGTCTCCATACGTGCATCTGTATTATCTGCAAGATTCAAAGCAACTGCTTCTACCATAGCAGGCTTCTTAGGGGAGCCATACTCAAGCTCACCGTGATGTGCCAGAATACAATGTACCAGCTGATTCTCAAGCTCCAACGGGAAATCCGGAATCTCCTTCGCCAGATCATGGATCATCTGCGCACCAATGATGATATGTCCGAGAAGCTGTCCCTCATCTGTATAGTCATTCAGAGGAAAGGATGAAAGCTCTCTTGTCTTACCCACATCGTGAAGAAGAGCTGCTGTGATCAGCATATCTCTATTGATCACCTGATAAGCTGATGCCATGTAATCGCAAAGTCTGGTAACACTCAAGGTATGCTCCATCAGTCCTCCGATAAATCCGTGATGTACAGTCTTTGCTGCTGAATGCTCCTCAAAGGATTTCAGAAACTCTTTATTCTCCACAAACAACTTGTTAAGAAGTGTATTCAGATAAGTATTTTTCACAGATCCGATCATGGCAACCAGCTGAGTATACATATCATCTGTACTGTTCTCACTTACAGGAAGATAATCTGCCGGATTATACTCTCCCTCTCCGGCCTTACGAACCCGCTTAATATTCAGCTGCATAGCTCCTGCAAAGCTGGTTACATCTCCCATGACCTCAATATAATCCAATGCATCGAAGTCATCAATCCCCAGAGAATTAGGATCCCAGATCTTACCATCCATCACTCCGGTCTTATCCTGAAGTATAATATTCTCATAAGGCTTGCCGTTCTTTGTCACAGCCGGCTGTTTCTGCTTACACAGATAAATTCCGCTGATACGGGCGCCCTCATGTAACTCGTTTAAAAAACGCATATTTTCTTTCCCTTTCTAAACACAAAACGAATCCAAATCTTTTATAGAATATCAGACATTTATGAACATTTTATGAATTTTCGCCCACTTTTTCCTTTTCAATAACAGTGAAATCATGTACAATAAAGAAAGCAGTAAATATTATTTACAGGAGACATTATGAATCAAAAAGCTTTAAAATCACTTGAATACTACAAAATCATCGATCAGCTGACTGAGAAGGCATCCTCCCAGATGGGAAAAGATCTGTGCAGGCACCTTCTGCCATCTGAAGATGTTTACGAGATCCGTCATATGCAGACTCAGACAAAGGATGCCCTTACCCGTCTTTTCCAGAAGGGTAACATTTCCTTCGGAAGTGTAAAGGATGTCCGCGGCTCCCTGAAGCGTCTGGAAATCGGAAGCTCCCTTGGAATTTCCGAGCTTCTTTCCATTGCCGGTCTTCTCGAAAATACTAACCGTGTGAAAGCATACTCACGCAACGAGCGAGGTGATGCAAGAGAGGATTCCCTGGACGGCATGTTCGAGAGTCTGGAGCCATTAACACCTCTCTCCTCCGAAATCCGCCGCTGTATCCTTTCCCAGGATGAAATCAGCGACGATGCCAGCAGCGGACTGATGCATGTCCGCCGCAGCATGAAAATTGCCAATGACCGCATCCACACACAGCTTGCTTCCCTGGTAAACGGCAGCGCACGCAATTACCTTCAGGATTCCGTTATCACCATGCGAAACGGACGCTACTGCATTCCGGTAAAAGCTGAATATAAAGGACAGGTTCCTGGTATGATACACGACCAGTCCTCTACCGGCTCAACCTTATTCATTGAGCCTCTTGCCATTGTAAAGCTGAATAATGACATCCGTGAGCTGGAGCTTCAGGAACAGAAAGAAATCGAAGCTGTTCTTGCCACTTTAAGTGAGCAGACAGCCCAGCACATAGATGCTATCCGCGCGGATCTGGACATAATGATCCAGCTGGACTTCATTTTTGCCAGGGCAGGACTGGCTCTTGATATGAATGCAACAGAACCGATTTTCAATACAGAAAAGCATATTCATCTGAAACAGGCCCGCCATCCTCTGATTCCTAAGAAACAGGCGGTTCCTATTGACATCCGCCTTGGAGAGGATTTCGATCTGCTTGTGGTAACAGGTCCTAACACAGGTGGTAAAACCGTTTCCCTGAAAACAGTAGGGCTTCTCACTTTGATGGGACAGGCAGGACTTCACATTCCGGCTCTGGACCGTTCCCAGCTTTCAGTTTTCCGGGAGGTCTACGCAGATATCGGTGACGAGCAGAGCATAGAGCAGTCTCTCAGTACCTTTTCCTCTCATATGACTAATGTGGTATCCTTCCTCAAAAAAGCTGACCAGGATTCTCTGGTGCTTTTCGATGAGCTTGGAGCAGGTACAGATCCTACTGAGGGTGCAGCACTTGCCATCTCCATTTTGTCCTTCCTTCACGAACAGGGCATCCGGACCATGGCTACCACACATTACAGCGAGCTGAAGGTTTACGCCCTTTCCACCACAGGTGTTGAAAATGCCTGCTGCGAATTTAATGTTGAAACCTTACGTCCTACCTATCGTCTGCTCATCGGTGTTCCCGGAAAAAGTAATGCATTTGCCATTTCTTCCAAATTGGGACTTCCGGATTTCATTATTGAACGTGCCAAAGAACAGATCAGCCAGAAGGACGAATCCTTCGAAGATGTGCTTACTTCCCTGGAAAACAGCCGGGTAATCATCGAAAATGAGCGTCAGGAGGCAGAACGCTACAAGGCAGAGGTTGCTTCTCTGAAACAGGAATTAGAAGCTAAGCAGGAGAAACTTGACCAGCGTAAAGAGCGGATCCTCAGGGAGGCTAATGAAGAAGCCCGCAAGATTCTTGCTGATACCAAAGAATATGCTGACCAGACCATGAAGATGTTCCACAAATTCCAGAAGGATCATGTGGACACTGCTGCCATTGAAAAAGAACGCCAGAATCTTCGTAACCGCATGAACAAGGCCGAAAAAGGCATGTCCATGAACACTACGGTAAAGAAACCGAAGAAAGAGCTGAAGCCGAAGGATCTTTCCCTCGGGGACACAGTCCAGGTATTAAGTATGAATCTGAAGGGAACTGTCAGCAGTCATCCTGATTCAAAGGGCTTCCTTTTCGTACAGATGGGTATCATCCGTTCCAAGGTTCACATTTCCGATCTGGAGCTGGTTGATGAACCGGTCATTAACACTCCAGGGCTTTCCAGAACCGGGGCAGGCAAGATCCGCATGTCCAAATCCGCCAGTGTTTCCACCGAGATCAACCTTCTGGGAAAAACTGTGGATGAGGCTGTGGCTGAATTGGATAAATATCTGGACGACGCTTATCTTGCCCACTTAAAGAGTGTGCGCGTCGTACACGGCAAAGGTACAGGTGCCCTCAGAAAGGGCGTGCACAATTATCTCCGCCGCCAGAAGCATGTAGCAGATTTCCATCTGGCTGAATTTGGAGAAGGAGATGCCGGTGTTACCATTGTGGAATTTAAAAAATAAGCTTTACTATAAATTTTTTATAAGGAGAAGCTATGGGTGCTAAACAGAAAATCCTGATCGTAGATGATGACAATAATATTGCAGAGCTGATTTCTCTGTATCTTACCAAAGAATGCTTTGAAACAAAGATCGTAAATGACGGAGAGCTGGCTTTAAAAGAGTTTCAGACCTTCCGCCCTAACCTGATCCTTCTGGATCTGATGCTTCCAGGTATTGATGGTTATCAGGTATGCCGTGAGATCCGTCATACCTCAGATGTACCGATCATCATGCTTTCCGCAAAGGGTGAAACCTTTGACAAAGTACTTGGACTGGAGCTGGGTGCAGATGATTACATTATCAAGCCTTTTGATTCCAAAGAGCTGGTTGCCCGTGTACGTGCCGTACTCCGCCGTTTCCAGCCAAAGCAGACACCTGTAATAAGCGATGAAAAATGTGCAGCCTATCCGGATCTTACCGTTAATCTGACCAACTACTCTGTTACCTATATGGGCAAACAGGTAGATATGCCGCCTAAAGAGCTGGAGCTTCTCTATTTCCTCGCTTCCTCACCAAACCAGGTATTTACACGTGAGCAGCTTCTGGACCATATCTGGGGCTACGAATACATCGGTGATACCAGAACAGTAGACGTGCACATTAAGCGTCTTCGTGAAAAGATCAAGGATCATCCAAGCTGGTCTATTTCTACAGTCTGGGGAATCGGTTATAAATTCGAGGTCAGAAACGAATGAGAAAAACAATTTACAGCAAATTAATCGCCTGCTATATTATCATAGGAATTGCCAGTTTTCTCTTTGCTACAGCGGGAGGCTCCCACTTTATAGAAGGCTATCTGGAGAAGGAAGTTGGTACAAGGCTTTATGATAGTGCTCTTAGCTTGTCAGAGTATAAGATAATCAGACAGGAAATTGCTGATAGCGATACAGACGGGCTCCAGAAAATCATAGATATCCTTTCCTCCAGAGAGGGAGCGGGAATCCTGATCCTGGATGAAGATTTTCAGATACTGGTTCATTCCTCAGACATAACCGGTCCTACAGAGAATTCTTCTATTCCTGATTTTGATCCTGACTTCTGGCAGGGGCTTTCCTATGGAATCAGTAAGTTTTATGGCTATTTTTCCAGCCTTTATCTGAATGTGGTAGTACCGGTCAAAGATAATGGGATTACAGAAGGTTATGTAACGTATCATTATAACATGCAGGAGCTTTACCAGAAGCGCAGCGGACTGCTGATAATCCTTCAGATTATTTTCGTTGTAGTATATCTTATGTGCGGACTGCTGCTTCTTTGCTATCAGATATGGGTACACAGACCTATGCAGCAGATTATCAAGGGTGCTTCTGAATATGCTAACGGTGATCTGGCTTACCGAATTCCCATTAAATCAGAGGATGAAATGGGCTATCTTGCCAAAACCCTGAATTATATGGCTGACAAAATCAATCAGAACGGAGAATACCAAAGAACCTTTATTGCAAATGTTTCCCACGATTTCCGCTCTCCCCTCACTTCTATCAAGGGATATGTGGAAGCAATTCTGGATGGTACTATCCCACCGGAAATGCAGGATAAGTATCTGAATATCATTTCCCATGAGGCTGACCGTCTGGAAAAGCTGACACGAGGTCTTCTTGTCCTGAATGATCTGGACGAGCGGAAGCGAATGATGAATATACACAGATTTGACATTAATGATGTGATCAAAAATACTGCAAATACCTTCGAGGGAACCTGCAGCAAAAGAAATATCACTCTTGAATTACTACTCTCCGGAAGAGAGCTTTTTGTAGAAGCGGACCTTGAACAGATCCAGCAGGTGCTGTACAATTTATTGGACAATGCCATTAAATTCAGCAATGATAATTCTTCCATCAATATTGAAACGTCAGTAAAGAATGATCATGTTTTCGTTTCAGTTAAGGATCACGGAGTTGGAATCCCCAAAGAGAGCCTGTCCAAGGTATGGGACAGATTCTATAAAAGCGACACTTCCCGCGGAAAAGACAGAAAGGGAACGGGACTTGGACTTTCAATTGTGAAAGAGATCATTAAGGCTCACGATCAGAATATTAATGTAATCAGTACAGAGGGAGTTGGAACAGAGTTTATTTTTACACTAAAGAGGGTAAAATAAATCCTGTTCAGGCTCTAAGCACTAACTCTTTCTCTATTTCCAGTCGAAGTTTCTCAGATGCCCCTCCAGCTTCAGATGAGCAAAATCATGCTGGCGGAAAGCTTCATAAAGAATAATCGCAACAGAATTGCTCAGGTTCAGTGAACGTGTCTCTCCAAACATAGGAATCCGTACACAGGTCTCCTGATTATCATGCAGAATTTCCTCAGGAATTCCGGCACTTTCCTTTCCAAACATAATAAAGCAGTCATCCTCATATTTCACATCACAATAGGTCTGAGGAGCTTTGGTTGTTGCATAATAGATCTTAGCTCCCGGATTTCTTTCAAGAAAATCCTCGTAATCAACATAAGTAGTCACGTCCAGATCTTTCCAGTAATCCATTCCGGCACGCTTCAGTGCTTTCTCACTTAAGGAGAATCCCAATGGCTCGATCAGATGGAGCCTGGTTCCTGTAGCCACGCAGGTCCGTCCGATATTTCCGGTATTTGCCGGAATCTCCGGCTCATGAAGTACAATATTTAATGTTCCCATTTTTTATACACTCCTGTATCTAAGGCAATACCTTATATATTTCATCCTTCCCGGGACGCTCCAGATATCTGCCGTTACCGTTATAATAGAGCATTCTGTCATTTCCCGCATTGGTCTGTCCAATAACTGCAGCCATCCTTCCCATTCTGTGAAGCTCCTGTACCAGGGCCTCCCCTGCCGGAACGCCAATCAGAATGGCTCCCTTCGCATTTAGCTTATAGGGATTAATGTCAAAGATTTCACAGATTTCAATAGTCTCCTGGCGCACCGGAACCTTGGCAAAATCCATCTCCAGTCCGACCTGGGAAGCCTCTGCCATCTTCCAAAGAGCGCTCAAAAATCCGCCTTCTCCCATAGCATATAATGCAGTAGCTCCTGCTTTCTGTGCAGCTCTCCAGATGGCACTGTCCTCTTCTCTCATAGTTACTTCATCTGCTGTCCCATAAAGCTCTCTTAAGTTCTTTGCATCCCTCAGAAACCCTTCTGAAAAATGAGCCCGTAAAGGCTCATATTTTTGCTCTGCGATCAACCTTGTTCCCTCAAGTGCAATGGCTCCAGCCACCACCAGCTCATTTCCCGGCTTAAGAAGCCCACAGATCTGAGCCTGCAAAGCTTCCATTGCTTCTTTTCCAAGTCTCATCTCTTTCTTTCCTTACATGAGAAGAGAAATAACAGTCGGCACTACCATTGCCAGAACAAGAATAACGGCAATAATAGCAGTCATAAGTTTTCTTTTCTTTGGATCAAACATTCCCATAATTAAATCCTTTCATAATATCCCTCACTTCTGCATTATGAAGCAGGGGATCTCTTTTTTCGTAGTCAAACAACAGTATTCTGCCATCACGGAACACCTGGATATGAGCCGTCTTCGGCACCTTTTCCCGGCGTCTGTATTCCCAGACAGCCTTCTCATATGGCTTCTGGTCGTTCTCAAAATATGGATGGCTCTTCAGGTTTTCACGAAGATACAGATCGTATATCATACTGTCTGCCACCTTCTCCCAGGTTATACAGGTTCTGCTGCGATCATCATCTATAATGCTCTCTAACTCTTCCTTCACAAACTCCAGCAAAATCTCATACCTGCGCATCCTGGAATGGGATATCTCCGAGTAACCCTTTTTCTCATAAAACTGTCCCAGCTTTTCATACAAGGTAAAAGCATCTTCAAATAAAGGCTCTATACACAAAAGTGTATTCTGGAACTGTCCACTATTATAGTACACTTCCACCATACTTTCCACCATTTTCAACCGTAAAATATCTTCATATGACAGCCATTTGGTTCCCAGCACCTCATATGGCTCCTGTTCCTTATAAACAATTCCATATTCTCCGGTCATCTCCTGCATATGGGAGCCCTTTAATACTTTCAGAAAGCCCAGCTGAAGCTGCTGGGGCCGCAGAGCATAAACATCATTAAAGGACTTATGAAAGCTGTCATAATCCTCATATGGAAGACCTGCGATCAGATCCAGATGCTGATGAATATTCCTGAAGCTATGAACCCTGTTCACGATTTCTGCCAGTCTGGAAAAATCCATTGTTCTGTGGATTGCACGGATAGTGTCCGGATTTGTGGACTGTACTCCGATCTCCAGCTGGATCAGTCCAGGGCGCATGGTACTCATTAATTCCAGCTCATCCTCTCTCAAAAGATCTGCTGAAATCTCAAAATGGAAATTGGTGATTCCATTGTCATTCTCCTTTATATACTGCCAGATGGTCATTGCATGATCATGCTTACAGTTAAAGGTTCTGTCTACAAATTTCACCTGTGGAACCCTATGATCCAGGAAAAACTGAAGTTCCTTTTTTACCAGCTCCAGATCACGGAAGCGCAGCTTCTTGTCTACAGATGACAGACAATAGCTGCAGGAAAAAGGACATCCCCGGCTGCTCTCATAATAAATGATACGGTTTTCAAAGTCCTTAAGATCTTCATAAGCAAAAGGAACCTTACTGAGATCCATGATCTTCCGCCATCCATTATTTTGGACGGTACTGTCCAATTTACGGTACACAAGACCGGTTATCTCTTCAAGTGATACAGATTTCTCCACATAATACTTCACCAATTCCAGGAAGGTCTCTTCTCCTTCTCCTATCATTACACCGTCAAAAGCCGGGTTATTCTGCAGGAATTTCTCCGCATCATAGGATACCTCCGGACCTCCGGCCCAGAAAGGAACATCCGGCAGTATTTTACGCAGATCCTGCATCAGCTCCCGTACAAAAGTAATATTCCAGATATAACAGGATACACAGACCACATCAGGATGGTTTCTATAAATATCCTTAAGTATATCATCCTTTTGCTGGTTAATAGTATATTCCCTAAGCACAACATTATTATCATAGTCCCTTGTATAGGACTTCAGATTAAATACAGCCAGATTGGAATGTATATATTTTGCATTACATGCTGCAAGTAATATCTTCAATTGACTATCCTTTCCATCGTTATGTCACTTTTTTCCAGCCTTTTCTTTCTCTCGCACATACTGAATTGCACTGAGCCCGGCCTGTGCTCCATCGTAAACTGCCTTTGACACCTGCAGAAGACCACCAGTACAGTCACCTGCTGCAAAAACACCTGGAATGGTACTTTGCATCTTATCGTTTACCATAATGTTACCCTTCTCAGTAAGAGCTGCTCCCATTTGTCTTGCCATCTCAGCACTTCCGGCAGTTCCAAGTGCAACAAAAATACCGTCTGCCGGTGCAAAATCCTCTATATTCTGTTCCAGACGCAGACCGGAAACTGTCGTATCACCCTCCACAGACTGGATTTTCATGGTATTCACCGGAAATGGAACCTCCTTGGAAAACTCCGGTTTCTTTCCATCTGTGTAGATAGTAACAGAACCGGCCACTGGCGCAAGCTCCTCTGCCTCATGGAGGGCAAAATCACTATTTCCAAGCACAGCTACATCCTTGCCTCTATAAAAGAACGCATCGCAAACAGCACAGTAACTGACTCCTTTTCCTTCGAATTCCTTAAGTCCCGGAATTACAGGTGCTTTACGCTTACTTCCAGTAGCAAGGATCACACTGATAGTTTCAAAGTCCCCTGCAGTAGTTTTTACCTGAAAGGTATCAAAGCCTCCGATTCCAAGAACCTGTGCTTCCAATATCCGCACACCTAATGTCTTCGCCTGCTCGATTCCCTTCTCAAACAACTCTTTCCCTGAAACAGGATGTTCCATGCCATAATAATTTTCTATTTTTTCTGCTTTCTCTAAAGCTCCGATGCCACTATTGATCACCAGAGGATCCATGTTCGCCCGCACTGCATAAAGCGCTGCAGAAATCCCCGCCGGTCCGGCACCGATAATGATTACTTTTTCCATAGATTCTCTCGCCTTTCATCAGATTGCCTGTAAGAAACAAAGAACCACCTTACGGAGTAATTTTTCCTTCAGGCTACTGCCATTCTAACATTACTATATATGAAAAGCAAGAAAAAGCCGCCCCCGAAGGGGGCGACCTGTCATTTGCTCATTCTGTAAGCATTTTATCTAATGTTTCATTCAGCATCTCTCTTGATGTAACCTGAACGGCCCGGATTCCCAAGGCTCTGGCACTTTCTACATTATCAGCACGGTCATCAAAGAACAGACACTCTTCCGCCTGCAGTCCATATTTACCCAGAAGAATCTGGTAAATCTCAGGCTCTGGCTTCAGCGCATGAACCTGATAGGAAACAATTCCTCCATCCAGCAGATCAAGGAATAAAGCTCCCTTTGTATGCATACGGAACAGTTCTTCTGAATAATTGGAAAGTATGTAAATACTGTACCCCTTATCCTTTAGAGCAGCAATCTTATCCCAGACTTCCGGACGCTTTATAGCCATCTGCTCGCCATTTTTAAGGAACCAGCCAATTACGTCCACATCATCCGGATATTTCTTCTCATACTCATGAACCGCTTCATCAAGACTTAATCTTCCGCCGTCCATTCCCTGCACCCATATTTCATTGTCAAACATTTCGCCGCCGATTCTTCTCGCCTCAGCTTCTGAAATACCGTAATCTCTGGTCAGCATCTCGAACCAGCGATACTCCAGCAGTACATCTCCAACATCAAAAATCAGATTCTGAATCATATAACTTTTCCTTTAAGATTAATTATGCGTCATATCCATTAGGATTATTGCTCTGCCATCTCCAGGAATCCTCGCACATCTCGCGGATGTCATTCTCAGCAGTCCAGCCAAGCTCCCTAGCAGCCTTAGAGGCATCGCAGTAGCATGTTGCAATATCACCGGCACGACGTGGCTTGATCACATATGGGATCTTAACGCCTGTAGCAGCTTCAAAGTTCTTCACAATGTCAAGAACGCTGTAGCCTTTGCCTGTACCAAGATTGTAAATGGCAAGTCCAGGATTCTCCTCGATCTTCTTAAGAGCCTTTACATGGCCTTTAGCAAGGTCAACTACATGGATATAATCTCTCACACCAGTTCCATCCGGAGTGTCATAATCATTACCGAATACACCAAGCTCTTTCAGCTTGCCAACAGCAACCTGTGTGATATATGGCATAAGGTTGTTCGGGATACCATTTGGGTTCTCACCGATTGTTCCGCTTTTATGAGCACCGATCGGGTTAAAGTAACGAAGAAGCATTACATTCCACTGTGGATCTGCTTTCTGGATATCAGAAAGTACCTGCTCCAGCATAGATTTGGTCCAGCCATATGGGTTCGTACACTGTCCCTTCGGGCATTCCTCTGTGATCGGAATCTGTGCCGGATCGCCATATACAGTAGCTGAAGAAGAGAAAATAATATTCTTCACGCCATGTTTTCTCATTACGTCTACAAGAGTCAGTGTGCCTGCAATATTATTCTCATAATATTCCCATGGTTTTGCCACAGACTCACCAACAGCCTTCAGTCCGGCAAAATGGATACAGGAGTCAATATCTTCTTTATCAAAAATCTGCTCAAGTGCTTCTCTGTCCAGGATATCTGCCTTATAAAATTTCACCGGCTTACCTGTGATCTTGGATACTCTGTCAAGTGCCTTCTCACTGGAATTGGACAGATTATCCACAACTACTACATCATAACCGGAATTCTGAAGCTCAACAACTGTATGACTTCCAATATATCCTGCACCGCCTGTTACTAAAATTGCCATGATTTTTCCTCCTTGTATCTGCAGAAGCCTCATGCAGCGTTCCTGTATCATCCAGGTTAAAACCATGTATGATCATAATATAATGCTGGCCTCTGCCTGTGTTTATGGTACCCGGCGGGCAGCTTCGCCGCCTGCCAGTATTAGAATACCACTATTTATATTTTTGTACAATAGCTTTCAGTTCAGATAATTTCTGTTCCATGTCCCAGACCAGCTTAAACTGAGTTCTTGCACGGTCCAGATTATGATTTTCACGATGAATACGGAAGTAATGATCTCCCTCCAGATGGTCTGCCAGGAAACGCATTCCACACTCAAAGGTCATCAGTATGGCACCCATTGGAAGCATCTCTATCTCCAGATCCGTAAGGGCACCGCCACAGCCTTCCAGAAATCCCTTTACATACACCTCAAACAGATGAAGGTCACAGGACACCTTGGATATATCCTGCTCGTCCTCCGCAGCCGTACTTGCACCAAAACGGATAGAATCACCGAAATCATTCAGAGAAAGTCCCGGCATTACTGTATCCAGATCGATCACACAGATTCCTTTGTGGGTAGCATTGTCGATCATAATATTATTCAGCTTGGTGTCATTGTGTGTTACACGAAGGGGCAGCCTGCCAGCCTCCTGTAAGTCCACCAGTGTATGCGCCAGCTGCTCTCTTTCCAGGACAAACTGTATCTCCTTCTGAACATCAGCAGCCCGTCCGCATGCATCCTCTTCTACAGCCTTTTTAAAATTGGCAAATCGCTTCACTGTATTATGAAAATCCGGGATTGTCTCATGAAGAGTATCTGCCGGATAATCAGCAAGAAGGCGCTGGAAATTACCAAATGCAAGAGCACTCTGGTAAAAATCCTCGTCATTTTCCACCTGATCAAAGCAGGTTGCATCTTCTATAAACAGATACGCTCTCCAGTATTCTCCCTCTTTATCTACAAAATAAGGCGCTCCGGCACGGTCATTTACAATATTCAGAGTCTCACGTTCTGCATCCCCGCCATTTTCAAGAATTTTCTTTTTCAGCCAGGAGGTAACACCACTGATATTCTCCATGAGGCCAACCGGATCCTGAAAAATCTGCTTATTCATCTTCTGAAGGATATAACGCTTCAAGCCGTTCTCTGTGGAAAATACCGCACAGTAAGTCTCATTGATGTGGCCATTTCCGAATATACCAACCTCTTTAAATTCACCGCCAAAATCAAAGCTATTGATTACTTCCATCAATTCCTGCTGGCTTGTTTCTTTTGTTTTTCCCACTTATTTTTCCTCCCAAAGCTTCTGAGGATAAAGACCGTCATCTTTCAGCTTCTGAATTGCAGCAACTACTACCGGCTTATCTTCTTTATAGGTTACTCCGTACCATTTATCCATAGATTTCAAAACCTTAACAGTTGCTTTCTTCTCGCCAAGAAGCTCATCCACAACAAATGGAAGGAAATACTCGCATTTCAGAGGATTCTTCTCCACATTCTCCTTCAGGAATAATGGAAATCTGTCCTTCAGCTCTTTCAGGATGCTTGCAGAAAATCCCCACATATTCATAGATACAGTAGCATCCAGCGGAAGCTCTGTCCATGTGGCACCGTCATCCTCTGTATAAGCTGCACCGCCTTCTCTCTTCTCAATATGAGTACGCTCATTGATGTCCTTCAGATATCCTTCTTCATCTGTCACGCACACACCACGAGCCACATGACCATTATCTGTCAATGTGTTCTCCAGCTTATAGCCTACCATCATATACTGGTAAACGCCATCTTTATCCTGGTTCTCTGTAAGGAAATCGTATGCCATCTTAAACGCATGACGTCCATAATAATCATCTGCATTGATAACAGCGAAAGGTCCGTCGATCACATCAATACAGCTCATGATAGCATGTCCGGTTCCCCATGGCTTCACGCGGCCTTCCGGAACTGCAAATCCCTCTGGCAGATTGTGCAGATCCTGAAATACAAATTCCACCTGGATGTGCTTACTCATACGATCTCCGATAGCCGCACGGAAATCTGCCTCATTCTCCTTCTTTATGATAAATACGATTTTTTCAAATCCAGCCTGAATAGCATCATAGATAGAAAAATCAATGATAATATCCCCATCCTTATCAATAGGATCGATCTGCTTCAGACCGCCATATCTGCTTCCCATACCTGCTGCCATTACTACTAATACCGGCTTTTTCATGTTATTGCTGCCTCCCATTTTTTATTTATCAAAACGGATATTCCAGATCCGCTCTGCTGCTTATTCATAACCAGATAACTGCTTCGCAGTTTGGTTAAATATAAATATTACGCAAAATCTTATATATAATGATACCAGGAGCAAACGATATTTTGCCCCTGGTTCGATGGTAACAGACAAACTTCTTCTTGTCAATTTCTATCAATTATTTCATAAAAAATACTCTGGATTTAATATTCCCAGACCGCTCCCAAGCACTTTTCCTGACTTCAGATATTTCTTTGCAGCTCTCTGAAGAGATGTGTTCTCGGAATATACATTCAGGTTCCGCTGTACCTTTCCCCAAATACGCCATTCAGCCTCACGCTCATCCCAATCAGTCTCTATAATCTGGAATTGCTTCTGGAACATGATGATATTACTGCTTTCCGGCAGAATATCCTTAAGACCGGGATACAAAAGCCAGGAATGGCACAGATAAGGCATCTCTTTTCCCCAGAAAGCCATTCCCTGAATAATGGATTCCCTCACACTCTCCAATGTCAGCTTTTCGCCCTGTGGAATATGAATGCTGATGATCGGGCTCCCCTTTTTTACTGTTCTTTCTCCTGCCGTAAAATTCCAGTGGGAATCCATGATTTCAAATTGCATTCTTCCAAGCCTGAAGATTGTAAGCTTCATATGACGAAAAAACCAGTCGTATTCATCAATTCCATACTCTCCATATTCCAGAAAACAGTTTTCGCACCAAAAGGTCAGATCATAAAAAGTGTCCCTGAAAATTTCCCGGCTGATTCCCCGCTTTTCATAAGCATCATAGATTTCAGCGCCCATGCGGCATAAATAATACAGAAACACAAGCCGATAATCCTTTTCTGCAAGTATTTTCTTATAAAACAACGCCCTGTCCTTCTCATACAAAAGCTTGTTTTCCTGATACTCTTTTTCATCAATACGGCCGGATTCCTGGAGTTCATTAAGCAGATCTACGGCCTCGGGCAGCATATTGATCTCAGCTAAAAATTCATTTATTTTCATTGGCGAATCCTCTGAGATTCACAACCTGTCCCGTAATTCTTGCCTCCTCTGCAGCCAATGCTATCAGATGGCTTTCTACGGAAACAGCCGCATCAGTTTTTCCTTTTCTGCCTTCTCCTACCATGCGGACAAAATCATGCATCATACTCATATCACTTCCATTATGTCCGTTTGCAGGTGTGTGAAGCTCTATTGTCTCATGATTTCCACTGACGAAATCTCTGATCTCAATAGTGCCTGCATCCATATCACCTTTGATCTCACCCTTTGTTCCCATGAGACGTATACGTCTTGCACACTGATCTGTAAAGGCAGTCATAAGGAAGGAAGCAGTTACCTGATTTTCGAACTTTATGTCAACCGTCTGATGATCCACTACCGTATTGTCACAGTGGAATACACATCTTCCGTAAGGTCCTCTCTTCAGAGCCTCCAGTACATGCTCCGGATCAGTCTGGTCAGTCACTGCTCGTACCAGATATCCATCTAAATTCTCCAGATAAAAACGTGGTGCATAGAAAGCACATTCATCTCTGTGAGGACAGCCATCCAGACAATAAGCTGGTGCTCCTTCCGGTGCATTTTCCTCTGTAAAATAGGACAGTTCGCCAAAGGAACTGATGCTTTCACACTTGCTGTCTGCCAGCCAAAGCATGATATCCATATCATGACAGCACTTCTGCAGGATCATAGGACAGGATTCCTCTGCGTTTCTCCAGTTTCCTCTAACAAAGCTGTGTGCATGGTGCCAGTAACCTACCTCTTCCATATGCTGGATAGTCATAAGTCTTCCTATTTTGCCTTCTTCCAGAAGTTCTTTTAATTTAGAAAAGAAAGGAGAATACCGAAGTACGTGGCACACGGACAGAATACGGTCGTATTTCTTTGCCATTTCTCCCATTTCAACGATTTCGTTTTTGTCCGGAGACATAGGTTTTTCACAAAGTACATGATATCCCTTTTTCAGAGCCATGATCGTAGGCTCATAATGCATCCTGTCCATAGTACAGATCATGGCACAATCAGCCAGCTTTTCTTTTCCAAGAAGCTCTTCATAGCTTTCGAAGCAAAGCTCTTCCGGAATATTGTGTCTTTTTGCAAAGCTCTCTCTGCGCTCTTTATCAGGCTCTGCAACTGCTACTACCTGAAATTCATCAGGATGGTCCAGTGCATACTGAGAATAAACATGACCTCCCCGAAGGCCTGCTCCAATTACAATACTCGTTACCTTTTTCATACTCTTTTACTCCTGTCGCAAACGTATTTTTAAGACCGTGTATCTTTCATTATAAGAAAACCCATCCGATCTTGCAATCATTTTTACCAAAACATAAAAAAAATCACAAAAATATTTATAGCATTTCGCACAAATATGGGGTATACTGGAAGTAATTAATGGAGAAGGAGAAGCAAAAACTATGAAAGTAATTAAAGTTAAGAATTATGAAGAGCTGAGCCGTACTGCAGCTACCATTATCGCAGGAGTTATCTTATCCAAACCGGATTGTATCCTGGGACTTGCTACAGGTTCTTCCCCAGTTGGAACCTATGACCAGCTGACAGCTATGTATGAAGAAGGAATCCTTGATTTCTCTCATGTTAAGTCCGTTAACCTGGACGAATATGTGGGGCTGGACGGATCCAATGATCAGAGCTATCGTTATTTCATGAACAAGAATCTGTTCAGCAGAGTCAACATTGATATTAAGAATACTCATGTTCCGGATGGCACTAACCTTGATGCAAAGGCATGCTGTGAGGCATACAATACTCTGCTTCAGAATATCGGTACTGTAGATCTGCAGCTTCTTGGAATCGGACCGAATGGTCACATCGGTTTCAATGAACCTGACGATCACTTTGAGAACGGCACACACTGTGTAGACCTTACAGAGGCTACCATTCAGGCGAACAAGAGATTCTTTGCAAGCGAAGAGGATGTTCCGCGTAAGGCTTATTCCATGGGAACAGGCAACATTATGAGCGCTAAGACTGTTCTTCTTGTAGCTAACGGCAAGAACAAGGCTAAAGCTCTTGCAGCAGCCATCAAGGGACCTGTTACTCCACAGTGCCCGGCATCCATACTTCAGTTCCATCCCAATGCAATTATCGTGGCAGATGAGGATGCACTGAGCGAGCTGTAAATTACGATCTTTTACTTATGCAAATGGAGCTGCTTAAAAAAGCAGCTCCATTTTTGTACCCTTTCCAAGATCACTGTCTACATGTATCTGGGCATGATGCAAGGTTGCCCCATGCTTTACAATAGACAGTCCCAGACCGGTTCCACCAGTCTGCCGTGAATGACTTTTGTCAACACGGTAAAATCTCTCAAATATTCTTTTCTGTTCAGATTTCGGAATTCCGATCCCGTCATCCTCCACACGGTAATAAGCTTTTCCGTCTCTGTTTTTTCCTGCATAGATATAAATATGTCCACCGGGATTCGTATAACGGACTGCATTGTCCGCTATATTGTACAGCATTTCGTATAGCACATGGCGCACTCCCTGAACTGTAACAGGATGTCCGTAATATCTCAGAGAAATGTTCTTCTTCTGCGCCTGATCCTGAAGATTGTTTACCACATCCTCTGCAAGTTCATTCAGTTCCACACTTTCCATGGAGACCACTTCATCCTGCTGCTCATCCAGACGGGACAGCTGAATAATATCTGCCACCAGATTTCCAAGGCGATTGGCTTCTTTATAGATTCTTCCGGAAAAATCTGCAATATTCTCCGGCCGCACCATCCCATTCATCATCAGCTCTGCATAACCGGAAATGGACATCAACGGGGTTTTCAGCTCATGTGATACATTTGCAGAAAACTCTCTTCTCACAGCTTCTGTCTTTTTCAGTTCCTCAAGCTGACATGCAATCTGCAGATTCTGCTGGTCTACACGCACAAGAAGGGGACGTAGTTCCTCATAGCATACATTATCAAGGGGTTTCTCCAGATCCAGATTATTTATAGGCTTGATCAGCTTCTTTGTCTGTCTCTGAACCAGTATGATTTCTATCAGAATGATCAGTACCATCAAAATCCCCAGCCAGGCAAAACTGCTTACCAATGTATGAAATACACTGTCTGTTGTTTTTGCCAGACGAAGGATTTTGCCATCCTCCAGCTTCACTGCATAGTAAAAGGTCTGACTGGACAAGGTCTCTGAATATCGTACCACCTCTCCATACCCATTCTCCATAGCCTGGATGAACTCAGGGCGGTTACTGTGATTAGGAAGCCTAGACGCATCTGCCTCACTGTCATAGAGAACATTTCCCTCTGCATCTGTAAGCGTAATACGGGTATCAGTTGCATGTCCTACATTATCATTCAGATAATTTTCTCCAGCTTCCTCCATTCCTACTTTTACATATTCCACTTCATCCCGGACACCTTTTTTCATTTCAGCATTAAACTTATCGTACATCACAAAACTGGCGGCCACAAAGGTAAGAATAGCAGTAAGAACAATCATTATGCCAGTATGACTGAGGATTTTCTTTTTCATACCTGACTGCCTCCCTTATCTGACATCCGGTATCCTACACCGCGAACAGTTTCGATCAGTCTGCCCGTCTCTCCAAGCTTCTGTCTGAGAGTACGCACATGTACATCCACGGTTCTTGTCTCTCCGTCAAAATCATAGCCCCATATATGACACAGTATCTGGTCACGTGTCATAACAATCCCTCTGTTTTCCATCAGATAAAGAAGAAGCTCAAACTCTTTTCTCGTCAGTTCTACCTGCTGATCACCACAATAAACCTGATGACGGCCTGGAAAAATACTCAGTTCTTCACAACGAAGCTCTCTGTCATCTCCATGGCGGCTGCTCCGACGAAGCACAGCCTTCACCCTGGCAATAAATTCCATCATTCCAAATGGCTTGGTAATATAATCATCTGCCCCGGCTTCCAGTGCCCGTACCTTGTCAAATTCTGCTTCCTTGGCTGTTACCATGATAATAGGAATATCTCTGGTTCCTGATGACTTCTTCAGTTTTTCCAAGATGGAATAGCCATCCTCCCTAGGAAGCATAATGTCAAGAAGGATCAATTCCGGCTCTTCCTGAGCCAATGCCTGCCACAATTCCTGGGAGTCAGTCAGTCCTCTGGCATGAAACCCGGTAGTTTCCAGTGTATATACTAAAAGATCGCGAATATTGTTATCATCTTCAACACAAAAAATCATTTTCCAGTTCGCTCCTCCCACATATTACTGATTTTACATTATCTGTAAAGTCATGACAAAATAACCATTATGGAAGCATATAATTCACACGGGCAACCTCCAGTTCATGATGGAAGTGCTCACCCGGTGCATTTTTTACAGAATCAAGATGGCTGTGTGTATCATAAAGATCCTCACGAACCTGAGTAACACAGACTCCGATATTTGAGCAATGATCTGCAATACGCTCCAGGCAGGTGGTAATATCAGATAAGATAAATCCCATTTCAATAGTACATTCCCCTGCACGCAGACGGTTTATATGACGTCTTTTCAATTCACGGCTAAGCTCATCGATAACCTCTTCCAAAGGTTCGATTTCTTCTGCCAGTCTCATATCCTGGTCAGCAAATACTCTGTATGCCTTGTCCACAATATCGGACACTGCTCTTTCCATAATGTGAAGCTCTTTTACCGCCCGCTCAGAAAAGCCTGTATTTTTCTCCGCCATCTCCTTTGCAGATTTCATAATGCTAAGTGCATGGTCAGAAATACGTTCAAAATCTCCAATACAGTGTAACATAATGGACAGACTGTGGCTGTCCTCCAGAGAAAGATCCTTCTGATTTAACTTGATCAGATAGGTTCCAAGCTCATCCTCGTATCTGTCCACCTTTGCCTCAATTTTTTCCACACGGAATGCTGTTTCCTCATCAAAATGATCCAGCAGTCCAAAAGAAAGCTTCAAAGCATTCCGGGATTGCTCTGCCATTTTTTTCGCAGCTGTTTTACTCTGCTCAATAGCAATACCAGGATTTACCAGAAAACGGGATTCCAGGATCATGAACTCCTGATCCTCTGCGGAAACAGCTTTCTCTTCCTTAGTGTCACGCACAGTCGCACATGCCATTTTCACAAGCAGATTTCCAAATGGAAGAAGTACAACTGTTGCGATCACATTAAATGCACTGTGGATAACTGCGATTCCTGCAGGTCCTGCCACTTCATTAATAAATGAAAAATGTAAAAAGCCGTTCAACAGATAGAACACTATCATAAATGCAACGGTTCCAACAATATTGAAATACAAATGAACGATTGCTGCTCTTTTTGCATTCTTGGTTGCTCCGATAGAAGAAAGCATTGCTGTGATACAGGTTCCAATGTTCTGTCCCATGATGATAGGAAGGGCAGCTCCATAGCGGACTGCGCCGGTCACACAAAGCGCCTGCAGAATACCAACAGAAGCTGATGAGGACTGGATAACAGCAGTGAGCAGTGCACCAGCCAGCACACCTAAAACCGGATTAGAAAATTTCAGCAGGATGTTCGTAAACTCCGGTACCTCGGCCAGAGGCTTAACAGCACCGCTCATAGTGTTC
This sequence comes from uncultured Blautia sp., assembly GCA_934408705.1. Lineage (GTDB taxonomy): Bacteria > Bacillota > Clostridia > Lachnospirales > Lachnospiraceae > Blautia_A. The sequence goes on from CAKRVL010000008.1 coordinate 38,957, forward strand.
ATACCAAACATCAGAACTGCGAAACCAACCATTATATTTCCAATATCCTTCTTCTTTTCGTTGTGAAGAAAAACAATAAAAATCACACCCACAAGAGCCAGAATGGGAGAAAATGAGCTTGGATTCAAAAGCCTTACAAAGAAATTCGAGCTTTCGATCCCAGCCAGACTAAGTATCCAGGCAGTTACTGTGGTACCAATATTTGCACCCATAATAAAACCAACAGCCTGGGATAAATGCATGATTCCAGAGTTTACAAAGCCTACTACCATGACTGTAGTTGCAGATGATGACTGGATGATTGCAGTAACTGCTGCACCCACCAGAACTGCTTTTACACGGTTAGATGAAAGATTCTCAAGAATCTTTTCCAGCTTGCCTCCGGACAGCTTTTCCAAACCATCTCCCATAACCTGCATTCCATACAGAAACATTGCCAGTCCTCCGACCAGTGTCAGAATGCTAAAAAAATCCATTACGTTTCCTCTCCTTTTTATCCTTTACTTTGTTTATTAAGTTCTTTTGTTTCTGTATCCAATATATTAAGTCTATGTAAAATCTCTTGTGAGAGGAATGTTAAATCTATGTAAAATACTTTACAATTGGTGGTTTTTTAGCGAATATAGAGCTTTTTCTAAAAGCCTCTGATTTCTTCTTCCTCGGAATGGGTTTTATCAATGGAACGGATTTCCAGGAAATAACTGTAATTATCATTTACCTTTACTTCCACCCTGTCGCCAACCTTATGTCCCTTCAGCGCCATGCCGATAGGAGAGTCGATACTGATCCTGTTCTCCATGGAGTTTCCACGTATAGAGGTAACAAGCTTGTATTTCTCGATTTCGTCATCCTCTTCAAAATATACCTCCACAATGTCGTCCATTCCCACTTCATCATTTCTGGAATTATCAGAAACGATAGTAGCAGTTTTCAGCATATTCTCCAGATAACGGATACGGCTTTCATTCTGATTTTTGTGACGCTTTGCTGCATAATATTCAAAATTCTCACTTAAATCTCCCTGAGCCCTGGCTTCCTTTACAGCTTCTATAGCTTCCTTACGGATAACAAGCTTGCGGTGCTCAATCTCCTGTTCGATTTTTTCTACATCCTTCTGGGTGAGCTTCTCTCTCATTTCTATACATCTCCTCTTTATAATTTCTTCTTTCCAAGGCGTACCTCTTCCATAAGCATGGCAGTTTCTTTGTCTGCATGATCAAAAAGATAAGTACGGCTGGACTGGCGGTGCTGATGCCATTCCTGGCGAATCAGCTTTCTTGTTTCTTCTATTTCTTCTCTCAGGCCTTTTGCGGAAATACGATTGGCTCCCTGTCCCATAATAATGATCTGTTCCAGGCCATCAGAGGTTGCTACCGCTACCTGATGCTGTCTGCCGATTTTGTGAACGGTTTTCTCTATATACTGGTCGGCAGTCTCCGCTTCCTTCGTATAAACCACATGAATATTGTGATAGCTAAAGACTTCCTCCTGATGCCCTTCCACTTTATATGCATCAAAAACCAGAATCAACGTGCATTTCTTATATCCCTGGTAATTGCTGAGAATGTCCATGAGTTTTGTCTGTGCCGCGCGGACATCCACATCTGCCAGCTCCTTTAGCTCCGGCCATGCAAAAATAATATTATATCCATCCACAAGAAGGTACTCTTCCTGATCACGTTTTCCCGAAACAGTTTTTCCCGGATAAGAAGGGGCACTTACCACCTTCTTATAAGATGACATGCGATCTCGTTTTACCGGGCCAAAGGTACGCTCAAAAATTGCCTGAAGCTCCTTATCGTCTTCATAGCTTCCCTGATAAGCTAATTTCGGCGGCTGATAACCGGAATGACTGCCATTTCCTGCTGTTCCTGTGCCATCGGCTCTGTCCCAGCCTTCTTCGCCACTAAGATCATCCTCAGGCTCAGCCGAAATTCCTGAATCCAGGTGCATATATTCTTCCACCTCATACCAGGGCACCACAAATCCTGCTCCATGAGCACAAAATACAGAGCCTGTAGGATTCTCCAGATCCCGCTCGGAATCATATCCGATCTGCTCCACGATCTCCTCCTGATTTTTACAAGGCTCATATCCCTTCAGACTGCAAAACAGCCTTCCCATTCCTCTTGTATAGGAAATAACCTCCTTCTGATAATCACGCATAGTAGAAACAGGTGCCTTTCCCTTAAGGATAGCTGTCATCTCTTCCGTCTCCGGTGGCATAACAGTACCCTGCATTTTCTGGATATCTGTCATGGCGCGGCCAACCATTTCCACCGGCACCTCCAGACGAAATTCATAATAGGGCTCCAACAGAACATTCTGTGCTTTTTTCAGTCCCTGACGAATCGCCCTGTAAGTAGCCTGGCGGAAATCACCGCCCTCTGTATGCTTCAGATGTGCCCGGCCAGTCAGCAGTGTAATCTGCATATCCGTCACCGGCGCACCAGTCAGTACGCCTCTATGTTCCTTTTCCTCAAGGTGAGTAAGGATCAGTCTCTGCCAGTTTCGATCCAGTACATCCTCACTGCAGGCTGTAAAAAACTGCAAGCCACTTCCAGGCTCACCTGGTTCCAGAAGAAGATGAACCTCCGCATAATGACGAAGCGGCTCAAAATGTCCTACACCTTCCACCGGTGCCGCAATGGTTTCCTTATAAACAATATTTCCGGTTCCAAAATCCACAGCCACATGAAAGCGTTCCCAGATCAGACGCTTCAGAATTTCAATCTGCACATCACCCATAAGCATGGCATGGATCTCCCCAAGCTGCTCATCCCAAAGAATATGAAGCTGGGGATCTTCTTCCTCTAATTCCTTCAGCTTCTTTAGCATCTGATGCACATCACAGCCCTCTGGCAAAATAATCTGATAGTTTAATACAGGCTCCAGCACAGGCATATTGGAGTTCTCTGTCACCCCAAGTCCCTGGCCCGGAAAAGTATGGGTAAGTCCAGTCACCGCACACACCGTTCCTGCCGGTGCCTCCTTCGCCAGTTCAAACTTTGCCCCGGAATAGATTCTGATCTGATCAGCCTTTTCCTCCCAGCATTCCTCTCCTGCTGCCACATTTCCCTTGCTTGTGGTAAGAAGCTCTTTTACCTTTAATGTACCTCCAGTAATTTTCATATAGGAAAGGCGGCTGCCCTGATCATCTCTGGCGATTTTATAAACCTTTGCTCCAAAAGCCTCCGGATAAACCGGACATTTCGTATACGTATCCAGTCCCCGTATCAGTTCTTCTACTCCGTCCATTTTCAGCGCCGATCCGAAATAACATGGAAATACCCTTCTGTCAGCAATCAGATCCATAATTTCTTTCTCTGATACTTCCCCTGTCTCCAGATACTTCTCCAGAAGGTCTTCATCACACATTGCAAGACTCTCCCAAAATTCTTCTGTAAAAGAAAAATCTATGCAGTTCTCATTTAACCGCTTCTTCAACTCAGCAAGAAGAACCTCCCGTTCCGTTCCATCCTGGTCCATTTTGTTCACAAATATAAAAGTCGGAATCTCATATCTTTCCAACAGTTTCCATAAGGTCACAGTATGTCCCTGCACGCCGTCTGCTCCATTGATCAGCAGTACCGCATAATCAAGTACCTGCAGCGTACGTTCCATCTCTGCAGAGAAATCCACATGTCCCGGTGTATCCAAAATGGTAACGCAGGTCTGAGGAAATTCCAGCACTGCCTGCTTGGAGAAAATGGTAATTCCACGTTCCCGCTCCAACGGAGATGTATCCAGGTAGGCATCCTTATGATCCACTCTGCCCAGCTTGCGAATCTTCCCGCTTAAATATAAAAGTGCTTCTGACAATGTAGTTTTCCCCGCATCTACATGAGCCAGCAGCCCCATACAAATGTTTTTTCTTATTTTCTCTGACTGTTCACTCACGCAAACGCCTCCTCATTAGAAAATCGTAATATTTTAAGTATAACACAACCTCTGGCATCAGTCGATACACTGCGTCTGAAATTTGCCTGCCCGTCTGTCAATTTTATTTGTTACTAATATGCAGTGCTTTTGCTTTGATTATAAAATTATTTTATCTTTACAATATTTGATAGCATGTTATAATTCTTTTTGAAAGAAACACTATACAGATATAACGATCCATCAGAAAGCGAGAAACTGATATGAAACCTATAAAAAAAATATACTGCAGAATTTTTCAGAACGTTTTTAAATTTGCCCTTCCATTTCTACCTTACCGAAATCCGGAAATTATCGGAAGTCTGAAAGCAGTTCCTGATGTACTGAAAAAGAAAAAATGCGAAAACGTATTGATCATCACAGATCCCGGAATCTACAAGCTTGGTCTGACACAGCGTCTGGAAAAGGCATTGACAGGCAGTGGTATTTCCTATATCCTTTATAGCAAAACAGTTGCAAATCCAACTACAGAAAATGTGGCCGAAGCGCTTGAGCTTTACCACAAAAATAACTGCAACGCCATCATCGGATTCGGCGGTGGTTCCAGTATGGATTGTGCCAAGGCGGTAGGTGCCAGAGTTGCCAAACCACACCAGTCGCTAGCGAAGATGAAGGGAATCCTGAAGGTGCATAAACGTCTTCCCCTGCTCATCGCAGTTCCCACAACAGCCGGAACAGGAAGCGAAACCACTTTAGCCGCTGTCATCGTTGACTCAGAAACCAGATATAAATACGCCATCAATGATTTTCCTCTGATTCCACGTTACGCTGTTCTGGATCCCAAGGTTACTCTAAGCCTTCCCCCATTTATCACCGCTACAACCGGTATGGATGCGCTCACACATGCAGTTGAGGCATACATCGGTAATTCAACCACACCAGGTACCCGAAAGAATGCTCTGGATGCTGTACAGCTGATTTTCGACAATCTGGATACTGCCTACACAGACGGCTCTAATAAAGAAGCCCGCAGAAACATGCTTCGTGCCTCTTATTTCGCTGGCTGCGCTTTTACAAAATCCTACGTAGGCTATGTTCACGCCATAGCTCATTCCCTGGGTGGACAGTATAACATTCCTCATGGACTTGCCAATGCCATACTGCTTCCCCATGTTCTTGAGGCCTATGGAAAAACCATTTATAAAAAGCTGGCTGCCCTTGCTGTTGCCGCAGGTATTGCCACCTGTGAAACACCTGTAGAAGAAGCCGCACTGCGTTTTATCCAGGCAATCAAGGATATGAAGGTCCGTTTCGGAATTGGCGATACTATCCCCCAGATCCGAGAAGAGGATATTCCCAAATTATCCCATTATGCGGACAAAGAGGCAAATCCTCTTTACCCAGTTCCGGTGTTGATGGATGCCCATGAGCTGGAAAAATTTTACTATATGCTGGAGCGTGCAGATTGTGAAAATGATTTTTCAGACACCCTCTAATGCCGGCAGAACAAGCCCCGTACAATATATCAAAATCAGAAAGGATTTTCCCATGACACAGGAAGCAATTCAAGAAATTATCCGCAAACAGCGGAAATATTTTTATACAGGTACCACCCTGGACATTGATTTTCGTATCAATGCCCTGAAGAAACTGCAATCCTCCATTCAGTCTCACCAGGAGCAGATCAATGCAGCCCTGAAGGCAGATCTTGGAAAAAGCAGCTTCGAAAGCTATATGTGCGAGTCCGGTCTTGTTCTCAGCGAAATCACCTATATGCTGAAGCATATACGCTCTCTTTCCAGAGAAAAAACAGTGCATACACCGTTGGCACAGTTTCATTCCAGAAGCTACATGAAACCATCACCATATGGCGTCACTTTGATCATGAGTCCATGGAACTATCCGTTCCTTCTCACCTTTGATCCGCTGGTAGACGCAATTGCTGCCGGAAATACTGCAGTAGTAAAACCCAGTGCCTATTCACCCGCCACCGGAAATATTATCTGCGAAATCGTACGGGAATGCTTTCCAGAAGAGTATGTAGCCATTGTCATGGGAGGACGTCAGGAAAATGCCTGTCTTCTCCAGGAACATTTCGACTATATCTTTTTTACCGGCAGCCAGGCTGTAGGTAAGGAAGTGATGCGTCATGCCAGCGAACATCTCACCCCGGTCACTCTGGAGCTTGGAGGAAAAAGCCCCTGCATCGTAGATAAATCTGCTGACCTGAAGCTTGCAGCCAGACGTATTGTATTTGGAAAATATCTGAATTGTGGTCAGACCTGTGTGGCTCCTGATTATATTTACTGCCACAAGGATGTCAAAGATGAGCTTCTGAAACAGATTCAGAAGCAGATTCGAAAACAGTTTGGAAAAGTACCTCTCGATAATAAAAACTATGGAAAAATCATTAATGAAAAGCATTTTAACCGTATCCAGAGCCTGATTGATCCTGCAAAGGTTATCTGCGGCGGCAGTGTCCGTCCTGAGACATTGCAGATCGAACCAACCATCATGGATGAGGTAACTTTCCAGGATGCCATCATGCAGGAAGAGATTTTTGGTCCGGTACTTCCGGTACTCACATTCAATTCTATTGATGAGGTAATCTCAAAAGTAAATTCCATGGCTCATCCCCTTGCCCTCTATATCTTTGCCCAAAGCAAAGCTATATGTGAAGAAGTCACTTCCAGATGTGGCTTTGGCGGAGGATGTATTAATGATGTGGTTATCCATCTTGCCACCAGCGAAATGCCCTTCGGCGGTTTCGGAGAAAGCGGTATGGGCGGCTATCACGGAGCGAAAGGCTTCGAAACATTTTCCCACTACAAGAGCATTGTAGATAAAAAAACCTGGATAGATCTGCCTATGAGATATCAGCCTTACAGAAAAATTTATGAAAAACTGATTCATGTTTTTTTGAAATAACAGGTTATTTGCTAGATTAAGTACTTTTCCGTCAATTTTTTTAAGATTTCATTATTTAGCACAGTGGCAGATGTTTCAAATGTCAGTATCAATCGTTCGCCTGAATATATATTATTCTGAGCATACAATTCTATTTTTTTGACAGCGCTCTGGGCATACTCCACTTTGTCCATCATACCTTCATGCTCCCAGTAAACTTCCTCTCCTGTGTAAGGTGACAAAAATGTGAAATCAGGGTAAACATAACCATATCCTTTCAGGTATAATGGACATTCATATTTATATAGAATTCCTCGTGAATCAAAGTAATCTGCCATAATCTTTTCCGTCTTTGAACGTACACGCAAACCTTGATTTGATTGAATCAGTAATGCACTTTCTTTGAATGACTTACCTTTGTATGGTTCAGATATCCACTGTTCCATTTTTTGTTGAAAGTCTGTTTCTACTGGTTCAATCAATTTTCTTCTCTCTGGATGCAATTCTGTGTATAGCCTTATAATTTCTTCATTCTCGTAATCCTTCAGTATTTTATCAAATTGATTCAATCGCTTATTGGCTAACTTCCACACACTTTCATCGTATTGCTTTTGTGCCAAGGCTTTTACCAAGTCCATTTTAGTTTTTGACAGATATATTCCATTGTTGGATGTATCATCTCTACGATGATAATATTGCACAATACCTTGACATTTTCCAATTCTCAATTTTCCTTCTGGGGCAATCTTAAGCCTTTCTCCTGTAGTTTTTAGTATTCTTTTTAATCTCGATTGTTCCTCTTGTAAGTGTGTTTTCAAATCAACCATACGCTACCTCCTCATATTGTCTATTTCTATTATTATTTGTGGGTTCCTGACTCCTGCTACGGATAGTTTAATTTGCTATGAGATTTCTATTCGTAGTCCACCGGCTCCTGCTACGGATAGTTTGATTTGTTATGAGATTTCTATTCGTAGTTCCCCGGCTACTGCTACGGATAGTTTGATTTGTTATAGGATTTCTATTCGTAGACTTCCCGCTCCTGCTACGGATAGTTTGATTTGTTATGAGATTTCTATTCGTAGTTTCCCGGCTACTGCTACGGATAGTTTGATTTGTTATGAGATTTCTATTCGTAGACTTCCCGCTCCTGCTACAGATAGTTTGATTTGTTATGAGATTTCTGTTCGTAGTCACCTGGCTACTGCTACGGATAGTTTGATTTGCTATGAGATTTCTATTCGTAGTCCACCGGCTACTGCTACGGATAGTTTGATTTGCTATGAGATTTCTATTCGTAGACTTCCCGCTCCTGCTACGGATAGTTTGATTTGCTATGAGATTTCTATTCGTAGACTTCCCGCTACTGCTACGGATAGTTTGATTTGCTATGAGATTTCTATTCGTAGTTTCCTGGCTACTGCTACGGATAGTTTGATTTGTTATGAAATTTCTATTCGTAGACTTCCCGCTCCTGCTACGGATAATTTGATTTGCTATGAGATTTCTATTCGTAGACTTCCCGCTACTGCTACGGATAGTTTAATTTGTTATGAGATTTCTGTTCGTAATCCTCTGACCTCGACTACGGATAGAAAGGTTAGAATTTTAGAAAAAACCCCAGAAAACATAGGTTTTCTGGGGTATACTGCTGTTTAATAGAAATTCTTTAAGAATATTAACTTTGTTGCAAAAGCTTTGAGCTTTGCATCTATAGCCACAATTATCGCTTGCTGAACTGTGGTGCGCGACGAGCTGCTTTGAGACCTGGTTTCTTACGCTCTTTCATACGAGGATCACGAGTAAGGAATCCAGCTGCTTTAAGAACTGGTCTGTACTCTTTGTCTGCCTCAAGCAGTGCTCTGGAGAGACCATGTCTGATAGCACCAGCCTGTCCTGTATATCCGCCACCGTGTACGTTTACAAGTACATCGAATTTTCCTTCTGTCTCGGTAGCAGCCAGTGGCTGACGAACGATAACTTTAAGTGTCTCTAATCCAAAATACTCATCAATGTCTCTTTTATTGATAGTGATTTTACCAGTACCTGGGGTAAGGTAAACTCTTGCTACTGATTTTTTTCTTCTTCCTGTTCCGTAGAATTTTGCGCTAGCCAATGTTTTCTACCTCCTCATTAAAATGTTAAAACTTCCGGTTTCTGAGCCGCATGTTTGTGTTCAGGTCCGGCATAAACGAAAAGTTTTGTGTACATTTCTCTTCCTAATGGTCCTTTTGGAAGCATACCTTTAACTGCCAGCTCAACAACTTTCTCAGGTTTCTTAGCCATCATCTCTTTTAATGTAGTCTCTTTCATTCCACCTACATAATCAGAGTGATTGTAGTAGATCTTCTGATCCATTTTCTTACCTGTAACTTTGATCTTGTCAGCGTTAACAACGATTACATAATCACCTGTGTCAACGTGTGGTGTAAACTGAGGTTTGTTCTTTCCTCTTAAAACGCTTGCTACGCCAGAAGCCAGACGGCCAAGGGTGCAGCCTTCAGCGTCAACTACATACCATTTTCTCTCGATTTTATCTGGATTAGCCATATAAGTCTGCATGGTTTTACCTCCTGTTATTTATCAACGATTGTTTGTATAAATGCGA
>CAKRVL010000009.1 GCA_934408705.1 uncultured Blautia sp.
GTTTGTACAGAAGTATATAGATTTTTTTGATATACAAACCATGGCGGCACGGCTTCATAATAAAGAATCTATGTCTTATGAATTCAAAAAAAAGGATGGATCGTGGTTCCTTTCCATGGTTGTTCCTCAGAGCTATGATAAAAATGGAAATCTTACATCAGTGCTGATCGCGAATCGAGATGTGACAGACGAAAAACTGCGGGAATTAAGACAAGAGGAAGAGTTGCGGGAAGCCAAATTAAAAGCTGAAAGTGCAAATAAAGCAAAATCATCATTTCTGTTCGATATGTCTCATGACATCAGGACTCCTATGAATGCAATCATTGGTTATGCGGAGCTGGCATCCAGGCATTTGAAAGAAACTGAAAAACTTAGTAGATACCTTGAAAAAATACAAGTATGCGGAGTTGGACTTCTGTCACTGCTTAGTAATATTCTGGATCTTGCAAGAATTGAAAATAATAAGGTCGAAATAGAATACGCTGTTTCGAATGTTCATGAAAATTTTGAAAATTGTATTGCTATCTTTCAACAGCAGGCAGAAAGTAAAAATCAGACTCTTTCTCTGACAGAGCAAATTATGTATCCGTATGTATATATGGATGCACCGCACTTATCAGAAGTCTGTTTCAACATTATAAGCAATGCTATAAAGTATACAAATACAGGAGGTACGATATCCTGTAATGTCGTACAGAAACCTTGCGGAAAAGAAGACTGGTGCGATATGATCATCACCATTACCGATAACGGAATTGGTATGTCTGAAGAATTCCAAAAGCATATTTTCGAATCTTTTGAAAGAGAACGTAATTCTACAGTCAGTCATATTGAGGGCAGCGGCATCGGAATGGGCATTACGAAAAAGCTTGTAAATCTCATGGATGGCACAATAGAAGTAAAAAGCAAGCAAGGTGAGGGTTCCACATTTACAGTGACTATTCCTTGCCAAAAAGCGTCAAAAGAAGATTCGCCGGTGAAGAAAGATAGTAATCTGCGTAATAAGAATTGTTTAAACGGTGTTCGGATTTTATTAGTCGAAGATAACGAGATTAATGCAGAAATCGCAACAGAACTATTGACGGAAGAAGGATGTATTGTTGAAACTGCAAATGACGGTGCTGTATGCATTGATATGGTTGAAAAGGCTGATGCCGATTATTACAAGATGATTCTTATGGATGTTCAGATGCCGGTTATGAATGGATATGATGCTACATCAGCTATCCGAAGGATGAAGGATACTAAAAAAGCCGGGATTCCAATTATAGCAATGACTGCCAATGTTTTCGCAGAAGATACACAAAAGGCTCTTGCTGTTGGAATGAATGATTATGTTGTAAAGCCTGTTGATATGAACATTCTTGTGCCAACAATGGTGAAATACTTATAAAATGTGAAATGCGAAACAGAGCGTATGGAAATAAACTATACGCTCTGTTTTGACTTTTGCTATCCGGAAAATTTATCACTGTAATGAATATGCATATCTTCCCAGTCCATGAATAATACATAAAATACTTTTCCATATTGCTGGCTTTCTACGATTCTTCCGTGGTCAAGCACAGAGAGATAAGTTCCGTCAGCCTTTCGAAGATGAAAGTGAATATAGTCATTTTCATTGCCGCTGTCAATCTGTTCCCAGATACTTGATTCTATCTGTTGCCGTTCATCCTCCCGGATCAGATTGCGGAAACTTTTCTTAGTAAGTCTGAATAGCTCATCGCTATCTTTATATCCAGCCATATGAAGGAATTCATGGTTTGCATAAAATAGTTCATCATCTTCTTTGTGGGCTCTGTATATGATAAATGCACCTGGAAGATGTTCTGAAATATCCTTGAATGCGAATCCCAGTTGTTTGCGGACACCTGACTGAAGACCTTCTCTGTAGGCCATACATCCATTTTTTCCATGAAGCTTTATTGCATAAAGGGCTGCATCTGCACAGCGCATGAGCTGAGAACGGTTGGATGCAAATGTTGGATATTCTGTATATCCAAGAGAAATATAAAAGGCATGTTTTTCACCGTGACATGTGAATGCTTTTGGAAGCTTAGTGAATTGCTGCAGATGTTCTTCTGCTTCCTCAAGGGTATAATTGGGTAAAAGAATACAGAATTCGTCACCACCATTCCTTCCCAGTAATGCATCAGGTGGAAAAAAAGCTTTCATGCTGTCTGCCAGACTCTTTAATGCCTTGTCTCCATAGCCATGTCCATAGATATCATTGATAAACTTAAAGTCATCGATATCAAGGAGCGCAGCTACAAAATGTGCTTGCGGATTTTTTTTAATCATTTTTTCTGCAAATTCATCAAATCCATAGCGGTTATAAATATTTGTAAGAGAATCGGTACGTGCCAGTATCTGAAATTTTTTCTTATGTTCTTTTGCTATTAACAATACCCTGGTAAGGACTGACAGAAGCAGGCTTATAGCAAGGAACATTCCACTGATAATTACGATTAAAGTGTAGTTTCTCCATCCACTTTTAGGCGTTATCTCAAATTTCCAGTTTTCGTCTCCTACTGTAAAAGTATAAGAAACAGGATGATTTATTTGACCATCTGACTGAGAAACCACTTTATAAGTGCCACTCCAGGGCGTATCTGTTTTTAAAAGTCTATATTCATATCCAAAATTCGATAGGGCACTGATTGAATCTGAAAAAATATTCGGAACACGCAGGATAGCAATGGTAAATCCCCAGAAATATTCTTGCCCGTTATCATCCTTCAGGTAGACTGGATCGCGAACTGCAAGTCCATAGCCGCCCTGTTTCAATTCGAAGGGACCTTGCGTAATGAGTGTATGGTTGTCTCTTGCGTAGTAGGAAATCTCTCCGCGGTCTTTATCATGGATCAGATCGATCTTACCTGCCTCATTTCCCTCAGCCGGATAAATATCTGTCACAATACCATCCGGAGCAAGCTGCACACTTTCAATAGAATCTGATATAAGATTTTCGGCAATGGTGTCAAACTGATGAATCTCGCCATTTTCACTGATCAGGAGCTGCTCCAAGGTATTCGTGATCGCAATTCCGTTTGTAATTTCATTCTTTATGCGTTCACCATAGGTGGTTGCGTTTAATTGTGCTGTTATGTGTCTCTGCTCTTTTTCATGGGTATCTGTTCTGTATACAATTAAACCAACAAGGCATATGCCCAGTAAAAAAACGATAAGAGGCACAAGTGTTTTTTTCTTCACCTAATTCACCTCGTTTTTTTATAATGAAACATTATAACAGAGAAATTGAAAAAGAAAATATTTTTTCTGAAATAAGCACAATATATCACGTAAATTTTTATTTCATCATTGCTTTCAACAATCGCACTTTACAAGTCTGATGCAAAACTGTACAATGATAGCGATTTTAAAATTGGAGGAAACCTTGCATGAATATTACAGTTTATCTCGGAGCAAGTGACGGGAATGATCCATGCTTACGGAAATCGGTTGAGGAATTGGGAACATGGATTGGAAACAGTGGAAATGCACTGATCTATGGCGGCTCGAAATCTGGACTGATGGGTGCAATCGCTGACAGTGTTTTGAAGGCAGGTGGAGAAGTAACGGGGGTTGAACCGCAGTTTTTTATCGAAAGCGAAATTCAGCATGATGGTCTGACCAGGCTAATTGTGACCAAGGATATGTCAGAACGTAAAAATAAAATGATTGAGCTTGGTGATGCTTTCATTGCTTTTCCAGGTGGTACGGGAACATTGGAAGAAATTACAGAGGTTATGTCCAAGGTGTCTTTAAAGCATTTGGATGCACCATGTATTCTCTATAATTTGAATGGCTACTATGATGGTTTGAAGGAACTTCTGGCGCATATGATTGAAAAAGATCTTTCCTCCAAGGCACGGCAGGAGGGCATTTATTTTGCCGAGAATCTTGATGATATAAAACGAATCTTGCTTAAGGAATAGGAATGTTTTGTAATGAGTGGGTATTTTTGTGTTTTAACGGTAATAGATTTTTTTGTTCTGAGTTTTATGTGTATTCTTACAAACTTGAGTGAATCATTAAGTAAAAAGCAAAAGCGTGGTTTTTTCTTTGCATTTGTACTTATTGCGTGGGTTTCAGTGCTGGAGGTTATCACACTTGTAGTTGATGGTAAACCATCAGGTTATCGCTGGCTGAATATTGCGTCGAATTATCTGGGATTTGGCTTGTCACCGGCAGTGTCAATCTGTCTGGCATATGTTTTGGATAGGAAAACAATTTTTAAGCGTGCAATCAAAATTGCGATGTGCTGTGAGATAGGATATTTAATTTTCCTTTTTTTATCAATTCCATATGGAGTAGTATTCTCTGTAAGTGCAGATAATATTTATTCCCGCGGTGAATATTTTTACATTTATATTATTGTGTACTTTGCAGCGATTTTATATCTTTCAGTATCTACGATTATTATGGCCAGGGAGTTTCAGAATCGTAGCAGGGTGCTTATCTATCCATTGATTTTTTTTCTGGCAGCAGAAACGGTTATTCAGGTGATGCTGCCTGAACTTCGTGTTACCTGGATGTGCGTCACGTTACTTTCAGTGCTGTATTTTATCTATTGCAATGAGATGTGGAATCAGCTGGATGCACTTACCGGTCTTTTGAATCAGAACAGTTATTTAAATCGCACAAGGGAAGTTCGCCGTGATGGTGGAGTGCTTATTGTGTTTGACGTGGATGATTTTAAAATGATTAACGATCGTTATGGCCATGTGCAGGGTGATGCTTGTCTTTCTGCAATAGCAGCCTGTATCAAAAAAGCTTATGCAAATTATGGGGAGTGTTATCGTATTGGCGGTGACGAATTTTGCGTGTTGCTGAAAAAAATGGAAATGGAAGCGGAGTGCAGACAAAATTTTGATCGTTATCTTGAGAAGAAAAGAAGAAATATTACTTTTTTACCGACAGTTTCTGTTGGATCGTCTGTATTTTCAGGTGAGGATATTTTGAAGATCAAGGACAGGGCTGATCGCGATATGTATCAATGCAAAAAAGAACGAAAGGATTGCGCTGGAGCAGAATAAGTATAAAATGATTATCAGAAAAGCAGAAGAAAAAGACATTCCGAGAATTATTGAATTATTAGGACAGGTGCTGCAAATTCATGCAGATATAAGACCTGATATTTTCATTCCCGATACGACCAAATATACTGCTGATGAATTGGCAGAGCTTTTGAAAAATAAAGAAAAGCCCATATATGTTGCAGTAAACGAAGCGGATGTTTGTGTAGGATATGCGTTTTGCCAATTGCAGGAACAACCTTTTTCGAATAATATGGTACCATTTAAGTCCTTTTTTATAGATGATCTGTGTGTTGACAGGCAGGTACGGGGGCAGCATATTGGTGAAAGTCTGTTTGAATATGTAAAAAACGAAGCAAAGCAAATGGGATGCTATGAAGTGACATTGAATGTATGGGCAGGCAATACTTCAGCAGAGAAATTCTATGAAAAGATGGGAATGAAGACAAAGGAAAGACAAATGGAATATATCCTGAAAAATTGATGGAAGCATTGCGGAATAGGAGAAGGAAAACCCATTAAGCTGCATAGCTACTCTGTCGTTTTATTTCGGCAGAGTAACTGTGATCGGCGTATGTCCAAGTGCCGGGATGATTTTTTCCATAAGATCTTCGGTTGTAAATTTCAGACTTGAGGTATTGATACACGGATGACAGCCGAAATATGGTTTGTGCATGAGATCCTCATCAATCAGAAGCTGTACATTCTTTTCTGAATCGTTCATCAGTCCAAGGACACTGACAGATCCGGGAGTGATATCAAGGTACTTCTCCATATATTCCGGTTTGGCAAAAGACAATCTCGCAGAGTGGATTTGTGCAGAGAGATCTTTTGTTTTGAACGATTTATTGCCAGGCATTAAAAGAAGATAAAAATCAGTCTCCTGGCGGTTGCATAGAAAAAGATTTTTGCAGATTGTGGTATTGTCGCCAAGGACGCGGTCAATCTCTTCGCAGGCTTCCATAGTCATTGCTGCTTCGTGGTCAATACGCTGATATTTAATTCCAAGTTTATCTAAAAAATCATAGACACGGATTTCTTTGTCCAGACGGTTATCTGTGTTTTGAGGTCTTCCATTTTGTAATTCCATTTCGTGTTGTTCCTTCTACTTGAATTTTTATGATGAAAGTGTAAACCTTTTGTATGCGGATTGTCAATAAAGGAATGGTGTTTGTGAATGAAAAATGGGTGAATATAAATCAAGGTGAAAAGCTGATTTTATTCAAACTTTTCACCTATCATTATCGTAGAAAATATTATTTCATCTATTGCTTTATTATCTTAAAATACAATTGTGTAAGTCTCTCCGGCTTTTGTCTGGAAAGCAATCTTATTATCTGAAAGTACCTGTGTCTCTACAGCTGTTCCATCAGACTGTTTAACTGTGTAAGCTGCAATTCCCTTATATTCGCCGATGAATGTTCCGCCGTTTCTTGATGTGATATCAAAACAATCTGCTTTTCCGTCGGACCATTTCATGTTAATTTCATAGTTTCCTCTTGCAACAATACCATCAACATGTCCGGTGTTCCACTGTTTTGGAAGTGCCGGCAGGAACTGGACATATCCAAGCTGGCTCTGAAGGAGCATTTCATTGATACCGGCGGTGTAACCAAAGTTACCATCAATCTGGAAGATTGGTGATTCTTTGTAGTTTGCTCCTGCACCATGAGAGCAGAACATATTTGTTAAAAATCCGGAGTTACCTCCGCCAACATCTGACTGTACAAGCTGGAATGCTTCTTCTGCATGTCCGGTACGTGCCCACAGATTAAGCTTGTGTGCCTTAGACCAGCCGGTTGCATCCAGTCCACGCTCATTCAGGGAAACAATCGCTGCATCCATATATTCCGGGTTGTCTTTGTTGATCAGAGTACATGGATATAATGCCATCAAATGAGAAAGATGACGATGGGGTGGCTGTACACCTGAATTCTGTGCACCAAGGCTCTGTCTCCACTGGGGAATATCAATCTCAGGAAGATTTCCAGCCTGTGCTTTTCCAATATGTGTTTCTTCATACCATTCTTTTACCTGACCGTCAGCGCCTACTAAAACCGGGGCGAGCTGTGCCTGTTTTTCTTTCCACTTCGCGATCAGCTCTGCATCAACACCTAATATTTCAGCGGCCTGGATCGTGTTTTCAAAATGCTGCCAGATAAACTGCTGGTCGTAGGATGAACCATTTACGATGGGACCATTTTCCGGAGAATAAGAAGGTGCGGAGACATAACGCTGCTGATTCTTACTCCAGTAAAGTGCTTTATCCCAGAAATTAGCAACCTCCCTCAGAGATGGATAAAGCTCCTTCAGATATTCTGTATCTTCAGTGTACAGATAGTATTCATAAGAATCCAGAAGTGCCCATGCGGATCCAATTGGATTCCATCCCGCTGCATTATCCTTCTGTCCCATTGTTGAAAACATGTATGGTGTACTGAAACATCCTACCAGCCATCCGTTCTCTTCTCCGTTTTCGCTCTTGATGCCAAAGGAAGCGGCAGCAGAATCACGTCCAGCTTCTTTCAGAATATTTAGATAATCATTATATGGCTTCATACATTCACCAAGATTACTTGCCATAGTCGGCCAGTAGTTCATCTGAACGTTAATATTAAAGTGATAGTCTCCATACCATGTGAATGCTCCCTCACCCCAGACTCCCTGAAGATTTGTAGGAAGAGCGCCCTCTCTGGAGCCTGCGATTGTAAGGTAACGTCCGAACTGATAGCACATTACCTCCAAAGCGCGCTGTTCTGTTTCAGTAGGAATCTCGCCGCCATTATTTTCTACCATGTTAGTGTATTTCCGGATCAACTCATCTGTAGGGAGCTGTGGGATTTCTTCATTGAAGCCCAGCTCCATGCGTGAGAATAATGCGGCATGATCCGCAATATGATCTGCTTTCAGTGCCTCATATCCTTTCTGGGCTGCGGCGAGGATTCTGCCGGTAATTGCAGCGTGAGGATCTTCTCCGCGGAAAGCCGGAAGCTCCATTTTATAATCAGTGCCACATGCAAAAAGTAAAGTAACTGCATCAGCATCAGATACACTGATCGCAGGGGTTCCATTATTTTCACTGACAGAAAGACTTCCGCCTTCATTAATAACTTTCAGCTGAGCTTCTGTTTCCAGTCCGTTTCCGATTAATGTATCGCGCATGGTGATGGTATCGCCGTCAACAGTGTTTGTATAAGCGCTGCCGCCAATTAAATTCTCCAGATTAGTTTTAAAGCTGACTTTGCCAGTTGTGTCTGCGCTTAACCGAATTGCCATAATGTTATCCGGATAGCTGTTAAAATATTCTCTTGTGTAGTGGACACCCTCATAATCGTAATTTACAGTGGCCAATGCTGTACGCATATCCAGATCTCTTACATAGTTGGATACTTTTGAAGCGTCCTGGTCATTGGAAATATATAAATTAGCGTAATCAGTAGGTGCTTCATATCCTGTCAGGTCACCCATGAGCTTGTTCAGTTCATCCATTGCTTCACCTTTGGTATCGGTGCCGCTTGCCTGATAGGAATTTTCATCAAAGCCGAAGACATACTGGGATTTATCCTCAAGTCTCTCGCGAATGGCATTCAGATTATCTTTGATCTTCTGAAGATCCTCTTCTGTGTCAATTGGGTTTGTGATACCATAATTATAGTTGATACTACCACCTGGTCCACCCTCCCAGACGGTTTTCTCATTAATATGGATTTTGTCGTTATTAACACCGCCAAATACAAGGGCACCCATGTAGCCATTTCCGATTGCCAGCGCTTGTGTCTGCCAGTCCTCCGCGGGCTTATCGTACCAAAGTCTTAAAAGGTTATTGTTTCTTGTGTTCATTGTTACCTCCCCAGGTTACTTAGTTTTGTTACATCTGAAATATGTATTTGATATTAGAGCGTGCTCTGGTTTATCTTTAATATCATAACATAATATGCAAATAAAGTCTTGGGGGAAATTTAAGAAGATAAAATACAACAGGAACTGAAAAAATAACCAAAAAAACTATTCGATATTCAGATAAAACATAAAAAATATAAAAAGCGATTGACAGAATTTAAGAATACGTGTATGATGAAAATACCAAATAGGAACGTTCCCATAAATAGAAAACAGTATATTTTGCATAAAAAATAAGAAATAAATTTTTTTTAAAAAAGAATGGTAACGTTCCCAAAACGTGACACAATAATTATTTAAAAAACGGAGGTAAGAAAAATGAAGAAAAAACTTATGAGCCTGTTCCTTGCGGCAACAATGACCTGCTCTATGGCAGCAGGAGCGACAACTGTATTTGCAGAAGAGAATTCAGATGATACGAAAGAAGCTACAGAAGAAACTGTAGAACTGGCAGAACCTTCTGCAGATGAAGGATATACGATTGGTATTTCTGTTCTGAATTTAACTGGTCAGTTTTTTATTCAGTTGGTAGATGCAGCACAAAATGAAGCCGATGCGACGGGATGCACTTTAATGACAAATTCCTGCGACAGTGATTCTGCAAAACAGATTACTGCACTGGAAAACTTTATTTCAGCAGGATGTGATGCTATTATCGTTTGTGCGGTAGATTCTGAAGCTGCAAAGCCAGTTATTGCAAAAGCAAAAGAGGAAGGTATTGCAGTTGTTTGTCTGACTTCTACAATTGAAGGATATGATGCATATATTGGATGTGAAGAATATGTGCTTGGTTATACTCAAGGATGTGCAGTAGGACAGAGAATTGCCGAGATGTACGGAACTGAGGAGGAAGTTCAGGCTGCTACATTGAACTATGATTTAATGGAATCTGTTATTGCCCGTAAGGAAGGCATTATGGAAGGTGTTCTTGAGTATGCGCCAAATGTAAAGTTTGTTGCGGATGCAACAGCAGCAGACCAGGAAGAGGGAATGTCCAATACAGAGAATTTCCTTCAGGCAAATCCAGATCTGAAGGTAGTATGTGGAGTATCTGATGGTGCAGCGCTTGGTGCATATCAGGCATTTAAAGCTGCTGGCCTGACAGATCCTGAGAAATATCTGATTGCAGGTATTGATGCCACAGATGAAGCTTTGAAGCTTATTGATGAAGGAACTATTTATCAGGTTTCTGTAAGCCAAAATCCGACTGCTACTGGTAAGGCGCTTGTTGATACTGCAATTGCAGTTGTAAATAAAGCATCATATCCAAAGGACAGCTTATTTGATCTTCAGGCTGTAACATCTGCAAATGTAAAAGATTATATCACTGAATAATATATTTTCAGGCATTCGAGGGGCTGATATGGTCCCTCGAAATTATTCAGGGGTTACCCAGGAAGGAATCAGATCATATGAAACCTATATTGACTTTAAAGAATGTTACAAAAGAATATCCCGGTGTTGTGGCTTTGGATTGCATGAATCTGGAAGTTTATCCTGGGGAAGTACATGCTCTTATGGGGGAGAACGGTGCAGGAAAATCAACTTTGATTAAAGTTGTTTCAGGTGCGATCAAGCCAAACGGTGGTACTATTTTGTTTGAGGGAAAAGAATATAGTTCTATGACCCCGGCATTATCAAAAAAACTGGGAATTGGTGTTATCTATCAGGAATTCAATCTTGTGCCAGAACTTTCTGTTGCAGAGAATATTTTTCTTGGACAGAAATTGACCAGCGGACTTACTATTAACCGGAAGCTGATGAACAAAAAAGCGAAGGAACTTATGGACAGTTTTGGCATTGATATTGATGTGACAAAGGAAGTAAAAAGTCTTACAGTTGCATATCAGCAGCTTGTAGAAATTACCAAAACTATTTCATCGAATGTAAAGGTTCTGATCATGGACGAGCCCTCTGCACCGCTGACTAATCGTGAAATTGATGCAATGTTTGGAATTGTACGTAAGTTAAAAGAGCAGGGTGTGGCAGTTATTTATATTTCTCACAGAATGGAAGAAATTTTTGCTTTAGCAGATAGAATTACAGTTATGCGTGATGGCAAGTATGTGGGAACTAAAATGATTTCCGAAATTGATAATAATGGATTAATTAAAATGATGGTAGGCCGTGATCTGGATGAGCAGTACCCTACAGTAGAGAAAGAAATTGGAGAGGTAGCTCTGGAAGTAAATCATCTTTGCACGGATGCACTTCTTAAGGATATCAGTTTCCAGGTACATAAGGGAGAAATCCTTGGTCTTGCAGGACTTGTGGGTGCAGGAAGAACAGAAACTGCAAGGGCTGTTTTTGGAGCGGATCCAAAGTCTTCAGGGGAAATCAGAATTCACGGTAAAAAAGTAGAAATCCATAGTCCCAAGGATGCAATTAAAGACGGAATAGCCTTAATTCCAGAGGATCGAAAAAAACATGGAGCGCTACTTGAAATGACAATCAGGGATAATATTTCTTTTATTGCAGTAAAAAGCATATCGAAGGCAGGGTTTGTTGATCGAAACGCTGACAAAAATATGGCCAGAAAATATATAGAAGAACTGGCGATTAAAACTCCTTCGATGGAGCAGCTTACCAGAAATCTTTCCGGTGGAAATCAGCAGAAGGTGGTATTGGCAAAATCACTTGCTTCCAATTCAGATATCATTATTTTTGATGAGCCAACCAGAGGCATTGATGTAGGAGCAAAAAAAGAAATTTATATATTAATGAATGAACTGGCAAAAAAAGGAATGGCAATTATCATGATTTCTTCTGAAATGCAGGAACTTCTCGGAATGTCTGACAGAATTATTGTTATGCATGAAGGAGAAATGATGGGTGAATTAAAAAAAGAGGATGCTACGCAGGAAAAGATTCTTGAGCTGGCCTCCGGAATCAGATGAGTAGAGGAGAGAAGACATGAAACAGATATTAAAAAAATTTAGCACACTTATTATTCTAGTTGTTCTGGTAGTTGTTTTTTCAGTTGCGTCCCCTAATTTTCTGCGCGTAAATAATATCCTGAATGTACTTCGTCAGGTTGCAGTTATTGGAATTCTTACAGCAGGTATGACATATGTTATTGTATCTGGTGGTATGGATCTGACAGTGGGCGCTTACTTGGGACTCTCAGGCGTAGTACTGGCACAGATGATCAGCGCAGGTGTACCTGTGGTTGCGGCTTTTATTTTAACTATGTTAATTACAACTGTAATTGGAGTTATAACAGGAACCCTGATCGTTGGATTAAACGTCTCTGCAATTGTAATTACTCTTGGAATGATGACAGTTGTTCGAGGTCTTGCATATATTTTTTCCGGAGGTCTTCCTGTTTATGATATTCCAGATTCTATCGTATTTCTTGGACAAGGCTATATCGTAGGAATTCCGGTTCCGGTTATTATTATGTTGATAATTGTAGTAATTGCGGGATTGGTTTTGAAATATTCTTATTTTGGACGTTACATCTATGCTATTGGTGGAAATGTAGAGGCTGCAAAACTCGCAGGAGTTTCTGTTAATAAAATCACGATTTCTTTGTATGGAATCAGTGCATTTCTTGCATCAATCGCAGGCATTGTACTTACCGGACGTATCAGTTCTGGAGCACCGGCTTCCGGTACTGGAACTGAAATGGATGTTGTAACAGCTGTAGTTATTGGTGGAATTAGCGTAAATGGAGGAAAAGGTTCCATGCTAGGAGCGTTTCTTGGCGCAGTGATTATTGGAGTTCTTAGTAATGGACTGACTATTATGAATATCGGCGAATATTACCAACAGGTTGTAAAGGGGCTTGTTTTGATTCTTGCGGTGGCCTTTGATGTTTTGGCAAATAAAGAAAAAGTGAAGAAAGTAAAAACAGCATAGGGGGGATATAGCAAATGAAGACAGTTTTATGCTATGGGGACTCTAACACTTATGGTCTTAAGTCTGATCTGGTCAGCAGATATCCAAGAAATGTAAGGTGGACGGGGCTTTTGCAGGAAAAACTTGGACAAGATTATTACATAATTGAGGAGGGACTTGGGGGAAGAACTACGGTTTGGGACGATCCCGTAGAGGAATATAAAAATGGTAAAAAATATCTTCTTCCTTGTCTTGATAGTCATAAACCACTTGATCTTGTGGTAATTATGTTAGGTACCAATGATTTAAAATCAAGGTTTTCAGTGAGTCCTTTTGAAATCGGAACATCAATGGAGAATTTAGTAAAAACTATTTTAAAATCAGATGCAGGTATTGATTTTAAAGCACCAAAAATCCTTCTGGTAACACCGGTACCTATTCATAGTGTGGACAGACCAATGGACTTGGATCAGATGTTGCCCGATATGGAAAAAAGAAGTAAGGCGTTATCTTATTATTATGAGGATATTGCCAAACGATATGAGATTGCTTATCTGAATCCTGACGGCATGGTAGAAGTGAATGATACAGATGGTATTCATTATACAGAAAAAGGACATGCCCAGATGGCAGAGCTTATGGCTGATAAAATTAAAAAAATTTTGGGATAAAGGTACCAGGTGGCAGATCCAATGAAAAATATGAGACAGGATTCGTGAATACGGACTCCTGTCTCATGTATTTATCTTGAAGTACAGCATCAAAAAGGGTATGATTAAAACAAGAGTAAATTATTGGAGAAAATATATGGTTACAATATTTGATGTTGCAAAAGAAGCGGGGGTATCCAAGTCAACAGTTTCCCGAGTGATAAACAGAGATACAAAAGTAAAACAAGAAACAAGAGATGCAGTAGAAGCTGCGATTAAAAAGCTGAATTATTCCCCAAGCTATATGGCGCAGGCAATTCGTACCAGAAAGACACACACTATAGCACTTGTGGTTCCGGAGTATAGCAATATTTTTTATACAGAAATGTTCCGGGGGGTAGAAGATATAGCATTAAAATATGGCTATATGGTTATGGTTTGTAATACAGAACGTCATGCTATGTCGGAAATTGAATATACGAATGAATTGCTGAAACGAAATATTGATGGAATCATTTATAATACTTATCGTACAGATGATGAAATGGCAGATTATCTGCGGCAGATTTCAGAGCGCTTGCCAATTGTTTATATGAACAGAATTTTTGGTGATGATGAAAACTATGCATGTGTTTATACGGATGGTTTCAAAAGCAATCGCAAAGCAGTTCAGTATCTTATAGACAAGGGGAAGCATAAACTTGGCTATGTGATGAACTCTGAAGATGTCAGTATTATTGAGGATCGTTTTGAGGGCTTTGTGCAGGGACTAAAGGATCATGGACTTGAATTGAATGAGAAGTGGGTTTATCGTGTGCAACGGGAAAATGAGCCGGATTATATTAAACTGGGACGAGATGCCGCTAAATATTACGCGTCTTTAAAAGATCGTCCGGATGCGATTCTTACAGCAACAGATATGCTTGCGATTGGATGTGTAAAAGGATTTAATGAAAGTAAAATTAAAGTTCCAGATGAAATTAGCGTAATTGGTTTTGATAATGTTTTTGTCAGTGCTCTTATTGATCCTCCATTGACTACCATTGCTCAGCCTGTTCGTAAAATGGGTCAGGCGGCAGCTGAAATTTTAATTTCTTCACTCCAGGGGAAAAAGATCCAGAATAAGGTTGTATTTGATGGAAAATTGATTGTCAGAGAGACAACGTAAGCGCATAAAGAGTTTAAAGCTTTAAAATAAATTGCAGAAATCCTTGCAGAATTACACAAAAAACCAGCAGCGGGAACTATGTTATATAATAAGTTCCCGCTGCTGGTTTTTGTATATCCAAAATGATTATTTGCTAACCCGTGCTTTTGCAGATAGTCCTCTGCTCTTAAGCAGTTTCTTATAAGAAGAAAGCTTGCTCTTTGGTACTCTGACTTTTAATTTTTTGTAATTGTTCCGTCCGGCTTTGGTAAATGCACTTTTACCCACAGTTTTGGCGGAGAGCTTCTTTGACTGGATGGTGACGGAGGTCAGAGATCTGCAGTCATAGAATGCTTTTGCGCCGATAGAGGAAATATATTTTGAAATGGTTACCTGTTTCAGCTTCTTACAGCCTTTGAATGCGCCAGAAGCAATTGCAGTAACCTTGTATGTTTTTCCATTGGCTTTTACTGTGGAAGGAATCTTTGCAGTAGTGATGTTTCTGGATTTCGGCCTCTTTAAGGTGACAGTTGAACCAGATTTATTAACTGTATATATATTATATGCATCACTGAATTTTTTGGAAGCTGTGCCTTGAGGTTTCTCTTTCTTGGGTTCATCTTTAGAAGTTATCTGGAAGTTTAAGGTAATCGTTCCATAGTAGTTGCGGATTCCTGTGATTGTCAGCGTAGCAGTTCCTGCTTTTTTATTGTTGCTGTAGGTGACTTCATAATCAGAGTCAGCGGTCAGCTTTTGTTTTCCAAGAGTGACGGTTGGCTTAGGGGTGATTTTTGAGCCAGTGTATGTATACTTCGTTTCAATTCCGGTTACCTTTGCTCCGGAAAGATCGCAGGCATAAGAAATATGGTTTGCCTTTGCGTATGAAACAGCGTAAGAATTAACGGAGGCATAAATGGTAGCATCATTTACATGGCTGGAGTCATAAGTCCAGTAGTAACCGGTCCATACAATGTCATCCCCAATAGAAGTAACACTGTCAGGAATGATTACTTTCTCCAGATTATCACAGCATGCAAACGCCTCTTTTCCAATAGAAACGACGCCATTTTCGATCTCAACTTCTTTCAGGTTTGGCAGATATTTAAAGGCAGTTTCTGAAATGCTTGTTATGCCGGACTTTATTACAACCTTTTTAACCTGATTTTTAATGGACTTCCATGGTGTTCCAGAGGATGAGCTCCACATTCCTGCTGTTGAGGAGATCGGGTAGCGATAGGAATCATCCTCTTTAACAGAGAGTGCACCCTGTCCGGAGATAGTAAGTACGCCGTTTGCGTATTCCCAGGTTGCGTTTTCACCGGCAATTCGATAGCTCTTTTTGGAAGAGGAGCCATTGTCAGCATTAATAAAGTAAAAATCAACAGTGTTTGAATTGGAAGCATAATAAACAACATTGGAATCCTTTACAATTGGCTGGCAATCTGAAATTGGGGCAACTGTAGTAAATTCCTGACTGATGGAATTTCCTCTTCCGTCAAGGAAGATATAATGAAGAGTGCTGGAAGAGAGACTGTCTTCGTCTGCAAAATTTTCCTCTTCTGTAGTGTTTTCCTCCCAGGAAACCATAAAGCGGTTATCTGTAATTCGGGTGATTTTTACACCAAGGAAGCTTTTTCCGCCGCCGGTAAAATTCGTAAGCTGTTTTACTACGGTTGCTTCTTTGGAAAAATCAGACTGAGGTGTTACAGTAAGGTAAATGTTGTGCGGGGTATCTGAATTTACCTGATAATATTTCGACTGATCAATGGTGGTTCCCACACATAAAATGCTGTCAGAAGAGACTGCCATACCGTCCACGCTTGCGTAGCAATTGATTGCCCATTCTAAAGCACGGGAACCGCCGTAAGGAAGTATTTCAATGGTGTTTCGTTCTAATGTGTCAGCATTATATCGGGAAAGCTTGGTGCAGCGGGAACCTTCACTTTGTTCCAGAACATACAAATAGTTATCCTTTGATTTGATGTATTGGGCAAAGGAGTGCCACAAATCACAGGAAACGATTTTTCCTGTCATGGATGTGGGATCCACTTCAATCATAAGGAAGCCCTGATGTCCCTGTCCAACAGAGGCATCCACATATCCCTCGTGAGCGGTAACAATATAAAGCTTGCCATTGCTTTCGGACATTTCCACGCAACCATAGTCAAAGGGATATCGAACCTCTCCACCGAATAATTTCGGGTTGCTGGTGATAGAAGCAGATCCGTTCCGATTCCAGTTTGTATCGTAACGAATAACTCGAATCACTTCTGCAGAATCATCTTCTGCGGTATTATTCTGACCTTCTACAAGATAATATCCATCTGAGCCTGCATAGAAACCGCCCCAGAGGGGAAGCTCCATAGGGATATCTTTTTTGCTTTGAATCTGCAGAGTGTTGTCGTAGTATTCGATACCTACAGAGTTTGTCTTATGAAAGACTCTCATATAGCCATCCGAAGTAGAAACAAGATCCGATGATCGTTTCAGACTGACCTGTAGATTGTTCTGTGCTGTGGGCATAAGGGCAGCGGCGTTGGTTATATGTGCAGAAATAAATATGCTCATGAACAGACCACAGAACAAAATAACAGATAAGAAGTTTTTTCGTGTTTTCATCTTTTCCTTTCTCATAGTGTCCTCCTTAAAGTTTGTTAGGATTTGTTGATCTTAAATTTATTATAAGCATTGGAAATGCGTTTTACAATAATTGAACCTCTTTTGAAAAAAATTTTTTAATCATATGAGAGGTTGTCTGCTATACTGTGGGTGGTATAATGGAGAAAAGTGCATATTATCAAAAGGGGAAAAGAATGAGCAGTTATTTTTATGAAGCAGTAGAAGAAAATCCGATTATAGCAGCTGCGAAGAATGAGGAGGATCTGGAGGTCTGTTGTTCACTGGAGGAGATCCGGATCGTGTTTATTTTGTTTGGAGATATTTGCTCCATTATGGAAATCGTGGAGAAGGTAAAAGCAGCTGGTAAGATTGCCATGGTTCACATAGATCTGATAAATGGACTTAGCAGTAAGGAGATTGCAGTAGAATTTATTAAAAAATATACAAAGGCAGACGGAATCATTTCCACAAAGGCTGCTCTGATAAAAAAAGCCCGGGAATTAGGAATGTTTACCGTTCTCAGATATTTTCTTCTTGATTCCATGGCTTATGAGAATATCAAACTGCAGCAGCATGCGGTAAAGCCTGATTTTATCGAAGTGCTTCCAGGTATGATGCCGAAGGTGATTAAAAATATTTGCAAGATGTCCAGAATTCCCATTATTGTAGGTGGTCTGATTTCAGATAAAGAATCTGTGATGGAGGCACTTTCGGCAGGGGCAATTGCGGTTTCCGCAACCAATCATGAGGTGTGGAAAATGTAACTGATTTGCGGATTGCCACCCTTGCTTTTATCCTCGTATCACGTTATACTATATGACATAGGATTAATGGGAGGATTATACATATGAAAATCGCAGTAACATATGATAATGGAAATATTTTTCAGCATTTTGGAAAAACTGAGTTTTTTAAAGTATATGAGGTAGAGGATAACAAGATCATTTCCAGCGAAGTGATCGGTTCTAACGGCTTAGGACATGGTGCTCTTGCAGGACTTCTTGGCGAGCAGGGCATTAATGTGCTGATTTGCGGAGGACTTGGCGGTGGTGCACAGACTGCCCTTAAGGAGGCAGGGGTGGAGGTATGCTCCGGAGCTAAGGGAGATGCAGATCAGGCAGTGGAAGCTTACTTAAGAGGTGAGCTTGTATCAACAGGTGCTAACTGTGATCACCATCATCATGAGGAAGGTCATTCCTGTGGAGATCACGAAGAAGGTCATTCCTGTGGAGGCAGCTGCGGCGGATGCGGTTCCAGACCTGCGATCACCGGACCAAACGTTGGTAAGACCTGTCGTACTCATTACAGAGGAACCTTTAACGACGGAACACAGTTTGATTCTTCATATGACCGCGGCGAGCCGTTGGAGTTTATTTGCGGCGCAGGACAGATGATTAAGGGATTTGATGCAGCAGTTGCGAATATGGAGGTAGGCCAGGTGGTAGATGTTCACCTGATGCCGGAAGAAGCATATGGTTTACCGAATCCAGACGCGATCTTTACTCTTGAAATCGCACAGCTTCCAGGTTCAGAGGATCTTACCGTAGGACAGCAGGTATACCTGTCCAATCAGTATGGACAGCCTTTCCCGGTTAAGGTAACAGCGAAGGAAGAGAAGACGATTACTTTTGATGCTAACCATGAGATGGCAGGGAAAGAACTGAATTTTAAGGTTGAGCTTGTAGAAGTAAAATAACAAAATATAGTAATGGCGTGAGATGAGAGAGCCTGACAGGATAACCGCACAGGGAAGTGTGGTTACTTGTCGGGCTCTTTTTCTTGAAAAAAATCTGAAAAAGGAGTGTGCTGAAAATGTATGATGTAATAATTATCGGAGCGGGAGTTTCCGGCGCAGCGACAGCAAGAGAACTTTCGAGATATAAAGTAAAAGCATGTGTGATTGAAAAAGAGGAAGATGTATGCTGCGGCACTTCCAAGGCGAACAGTGCGATTGTTCACGCAGGCTATGATGCCCCGGAAGGTTCCCTGATGGCAAAGCTGAATGTGAGAGGAAATCAGATGATGGAGCAGCTTTCCAGAGAGCTGGACTTTCCGTTTAAAAGAAATGGTTCTCTGGTTGTATGTCTGCGGGAAGAAGATATGCCAAAGCTTCAGGAATTGTATCGCAGAGGTATTGCAAATGGTGTTCCGGATTTAAGGATTCTGAATCCCGAGGAACTCCAGGAAATGGAACAGAATATTTCTGATCAGGCCTGCGCAGCGCTTTACGCACCTACCGGTGGTATTGTGTGTCCGTTCCTTATGAATATTGCAATGGCAGAGAATGCAAATGAAAACGGTGTTGAATTCAAATTTGATACAGAAGTCAGGGATATCAAACAAACGGAGAATGGCTGGGAGATTTATACAACAAACGGCGTTTTCCAGACAAGATATGTAGTAAATGCAGCCGGGGTTTATGCAGACAGGCTTCACAATATGGTAAGTGAGAAAAAAATCCATATTACCCCAAGAAGAGGTGATTATTGTCTGTTAGATAAAAGTGCAGGAAATCATGTGAGCAAAACAATCTTTGCACTTCCCGGCAAATATGGAAAAGGTGTATTGGTTGCCCCCACGGTTCATGGCAATCTGATTCTCGGACCAACTGCAATTGATATTGAAGACCGGGAAGGAACCAACACAACCAGAGAAGGGCTGGATCAGGTACTTGAGAAAGCAGGAATGAATGTGAAAAATCTTCCGCTTCGACAGGTGATCACTTCATTTGCAGGCCTTCGTGCCCATGAAGACGGAAACGAATTTCTCATTGGAGAAGTGGAAGACGCAAAGGGGTTTATCGATTGCGCAGGCATTGAATCTCCGGGACTTTCCAGTGCCCCGGCTATTGGAGAGATGGTAGCACAGATTTTGAAAGAAAAAATGTGTCTGGAAGAAAAAGAGGATTTTATTGCAGTGAGAAAAGGCATTCTGGATCCCAAAACTCTCAGCAAAGAGGAGCTGAATGCGCTGATCAGAGAAAAACCGGAGTATGGAAATATTATCTGTCGTTGTGAAATGGTTACAGAGGGTGAGATCATCGATGCAATCAGGAGACCTTTGGGGGCAAAATCCCTGGATGGAGTGAAACGCAGAACAAGGGCCGGTATGGGGCGCTGTCAGGCAGGCTTCTGTTCGCCGAGAACAATGGAAATTCTGGCAAGAGAACGGAATGTGAGTATGTTTGATATTACGAAATCCGGCGGAGCGTCTGAAATTATCACAGATTACAATAAGGAGTCGTTATAAGGGGGAGGCATTGAAGCATGAGAGCTTATGATATTGTTATCATCGGAGGTGGTCCGGCGGGACTTGCGGCAGCTATTTCTGCAAAGAAAAGCGGAGTTGACAGCGTTCTGATTCTGGAAAGAGACAGAGAACTTGGCGGTATCCTGAATCAGTGCATCCATAACGGATTTGGACTTCATACATTTAAAGAAGAACTGACCGGGCCGGAATATGCAGGGCGCTTTATCGAACAGGTAAAAGAATTGGATGTTGAATATAAATTGAACACAATGGTTATGGATATCAGTTCACAGAAAACCATTACTGCAATGAACAGAGAGGAAGGTCTTTTTGAAATCCAGGCGAAAGCTGTTGTTCTGGCAATGGGATGCCGTGAACGCTCCAGAGGTGCGCTTAATATTCCCGGATATCGCCCGGCTGGTATTTTTTCCGCAGGCACAGCACAGAGACTGGTAAATATCGAAGGGTATATGCCGGGAAAAGAAGTTGTGATCCTTGGTTCCGGTGATATCGGTCTGATCATGGCAAGGCGAATGACTCTTGAAGGCGCAAAGGTTAAGGTGGTTGCAGAACTGATGCCTTATTCCGGTGGACTGAAGCGAAATATTGTCCAGTGTCTGGATGATTATGGAATCCCGCTGAAGCTTAGCCACACTGTTGTTGACATTAAGGGAAAAGAGCGGCTGGAAGGAATTACGCTGGCTCAGGTGGATGCTCATGGAAAACCTGTTCCGGGAACAGAGAAGGAATATAGCTGTGATACTCTTCTCCTTTCTGTAGGTCTGATTCCGGAAAACGAGATTTCAAGGGGAATGGGTGTGGATATGAATCCTGTTACATCAGGCCCCAATGTAAATGAAAGCCTGGAAACAAATCTGGAAGGTGTTTTTGCATGTGGAAATGTACTGCATGTGCACGATCTGGTTGACTTTGTATCCGAGGAGGCTGCAGTGGCAGGAAGAAATGCGGCCAGATATATACTAACAGGAAAAGAGCAGGATCCAGAGGCAAAGATAGTTGGAATAAATCCCATAGAAGGTGTCAGATACACTGTTCCGGGAACTATTAATGTTAACCATATGGACGAAAATCTCACTGTACGCTTCCGCGTGGGAGGTGTTTATACTAATTGTTATATCAGTGCTTACTTCGATGATGAGAGAGTGATCCACAAGAAACGTCCGGTTGTTGCACCTGGTGAGATGGAAGAGCTTAAGCTGACGAAGGAGCTGCTTTTGAAGTATCCGGATCTGCAGACGATCACAGTGAAAATTGAGGAGAACTAGATTATGGAAGAGAAAAAATTAACATGTATCGGCTGTCCCATGGGCTGTCCCCTTACTGTTACAATGAATGGTAAAGATGTGGTAAGTGTTGCAGGAAATACCTGTAAGCGTGGGGATGTATATGCAAGAAAAGAAGTAACGAATCCTACCCGGATCGTAACATCTACTGTGCGTGTGTCAGGGGGCAGCATTGATATGGTATCGGTAAAGACGAAAGAAGATATTCCGAAGAACAAGATTTTTGATTGTGTGAAGGCACTGAAAGGAATCCAGGTTCCGGCACCGGTACACATTGGAGATGTGATTTTAGAAAATGTGGCAGATACGGGGGTAGATATTGTTGCGACAAAGAATGTAGAATAAATAGCAGCAAAGGAAACCAGAAATATTCAGGAGTGGTGCAAGCCACTCCTGATAAGCTGCGAAGCAGCATTCGGTGTAGAGCCGCGTAGCGAAGCGGACCTGGAATATCCGCTTGACAAGGAAAAGAAAGGTGCGCTATTTTCTTCGGTCTATTTCATTTTCCAGGTAATAGCGTTCTTTATTCTCATACATTCTTTTATCTGCAGCTTTTGCGATGTCATAGATGTTGTTCCATTTTTTCTCAGAACTGAAAACATATCCCCATGAGATTGTCATTGAGTCTACCAGTTTGCCATGCCACTGCGCTGTGCGGCGGTTAAAGTCTTCCATTATATTTGGAAATTCCTTAGTATTTCTGGTGACGATCGCAACAAACTCATCGCCTCCGATTCTGTAGATATTTCCATAATTACTAAAACTTTCCCTCATACAGGTCGCAGCAGCGCATATAAGTTCGTCACCGGCAGCATGTCCAAGAGAATCGTTTGTACGCTTCAGGTTATTAAGATCCATGGAAACATATACCCATTCCTCACGAAGATCAAGTCTGCTTATCCTATCTTCGTATGCGTGTCTGTTAAGACATCTTGTGAGCTCATCAGTATTGGATATGTATATGAGTTTTTCTTTTTCATATTTTTCTTTCATAACCCTTGAAAGCATATAGAACATACAGCAGGAGGCGAATACAAGATACACGCCGACTATAAGAATAGCAAAAATATTACCCTGCAGATAAAAGGAACTATCTATTGTTACGGCAACAATATAGTTATCATACTGGCTGAGTAAGCATTTGCAGAGATCCTTGCCTATCCTTATGAGAAAAACATCTGTCTCGCCATTTGTCTTATCGGATGATATACCCAGTTCTTCCAGTTTCACGCCTATCTGGCTGGAGTCCGTAGCACCTTTAATGATTTTGGTTCCGGTATCTGCCACAAAAATCTCGATTCCCTTATAAACTGGCATATCACTTACTACAGTGGAGACTTCATTCTGTTTTAATTCTTGAAGCAGGCGTTTGGGCTCGATACCGATCTGGATCATTCTTGTACCGGCTTCGTTCCATGTGATGGCATACATCAGTTCCTTGCCCTCGGCGGTATTCGGTGTAACGTCCTGACACATGGTAAGCTTTTGGTCTGAAAGCATAGGCTTAAAATATGCCATCTGTTCTCCGGAATCAAAGCTGTAACCGTAGTATTTGGGTAAAGTGCCACTATAGATATATCCGTTTTTATCAAACAGATGTATTTCATCTACTGATATCAAAGCTGCTATTTTTTGTAATTCTTCTACATCGTATTCTACCTGTGGTTTTGCATCTATGATATAGGATACAGCCTTTGCTCTTACTATATAATCGTCCTTCAGCGATTCGATAAGTCCAGTTTCACTGTCATCATTTTTATTGAGCACGGCAATAACACGATCCAATAGCACCTTTGACATCCTGTATGTGTTTCTGTCATTGACATACTTTAGAATTCCGGCTTCAAGTAATAATGCAAATGCAATGGTTGCAAACGCTAAAAAAATGAGCTTCTTCTTTTTCATAAGTATATTTTAACACAGTTTCCGGACGTAAACCATAGGTATTCTGCACGATTTTACTATAATATAAAGAAACATACCAATTTAACAGAATAAAATTTCATTATGATAATGTGATAAATAACCAAAAAAACAACACAAAATACTATGATAATTATGCAAAATAGAAGGAAATCAAAGAAAGACAGAAGGAAATTCCATGTACTTGTGACAAAAACCATGTTATATTCATTCAAGCAAGCGCTTGAGGAAATGTTTTTACAAAAGTAACAAAATGGAGAAGAAAAAGTATATGGAGGTAGCAATGAAAAAGATTTGTAAGAAGGGAATCGGAGTTGTATTAGCTGCAACAATGGCAACAACTGGTAGTATGACTGCATTTGCTTCCGAAGCAACAAAAGATGGTTCCGGCGCGGCTGGGATTTCAGGAGAAGTAGCTTTAGAAGAAGTAGATGGAAGCCAGTTCGCAGGCGAAGAGTGGTATGACCAGAGAGATGTTTTCCGTGTAAATCGTGAAGATGCACATACAAGCTTTACATCTTTTAAAACAGTAGAAGATGCGAAGGTACGTAATAAAGAAAATTCACCATTTTATCAGTTGCTCAGTGGACAGTGGAAATTCCAGTTTGCAGAGAATCCGGCAGGTAGAAATACAGAATTCTACCAGAACGATTATGATGTAAGCGGCTGGGATGATATTACAGTTCCGGCTAACTGGCAGACAGAGGGCTATGATCATCCGAAATATACAGATACACGTCTGCCTTGGGAAGGTGTAGAAACACCGGAGCTGGGAGTAGCACCTGTAAAATACAATCCTGTAGGTTCTTACAGAAGAGATTTTACAACACCGGAGGATTGGGACGGAAAAGAAATTTTTGTATCCTTCCAGGGTGTAGAATCCGCCTTTTATGTATGGGTTAACGGAGAACTTGTTGGCTACAGTGAGGATAGTTACACAGCAGCAGAATTTGACATCAGCAAATATCTGAATGCTCCTGGAGAACAGAACAATATTTCTGTACAGGTTTATCGTTGGTCAGACGGAAGTTATCTGGAGGATCAGGACTTTATCCGTTTAAGTGGTATTTTCCGTGATGTATTCTTATTCTGCAAAGAGAAAGATGCCTCTATTTTTGACTTTAATTATACAACAGATTTAGATGACAATTATGAGAACGCAGTGCTCAATACAGAAGTGACTCTGCGCAGATATAATGCAGAAGATGCCGGAAAGAAATATACCGTAGAAGCAACTCTGTTCGATGCGGATCAGAATGAAGTATTCACCCAGTCTATGGGAGATGTAGCATTCAATGAGAATCAGGCAGAGCTTCAGCTTTCCGTAGATGTAGAGAACCCGAAGAAATGGTCTGCAGAGGATCCGAACCTTTATCAGCTCGTATACACATTAAAGGACGAAGCTGGAGAAATCGTTGAGACAGCAGGCTGCAACGTTGGTTTCCGTGAAGTAGAGATTATCAATAAAGGAACAACTGAGTCACAGATCATTGTTAACGGACAGCCAATCATGTTCAAGGGTGTTGACAGACACGAAACATTAGGTGAAACCGGAAGACATATTACAGAAGAGAGCATGATCCAGGATATTAAGCTGATGAAACAGTATAATATCAATGCAGTTCGTAACTCTCATTATCCGAATGAGGCAAGATGGTATGAGTTATGCGACGAATACGGTCTTTACATGATCGACGAAGCAAACATTGAGTCTCATGGAGTAAATGATTACATTCCACAGAGTGATGAGGGATGGATCAGCGCATGTAAAGACAGAATGACAAGCACCATCGAGAGAAGTAAGGTTCATCCGTCTATTCTCTTATGGTCACTTGGAAACGAATCCTACAATGGATCCTGCTGGGCTGAGCTTGGTAAATTATGTAAAGAGCTTGATCCAACAAGACTTGTTCATTATGAAGGCGACAGAGACATTCCGGAAGTAGACGTATGGTCAAGAATGTATCGTCGTGTTAATAACCTGGAAGTAATGGACAAATACAAAAACCCGCTTGTATGGTGGGGCAATTACGGAACCAAACCGGCATTCCAGTGTGAATATGCACATGCAATGGGTAACGGCGTTGGTAACCTGAAAGAATACTGGGATGTTTATGAAGCATATCCAAACCTTCAGGGTGGATTTATCTGGGATTGGGTAGATCAGACAATTTATGAGCCGACACCTACAGACAAGATGCTTACCAATGCCGGAAAAGACATCGATGTTTATCTGAAGGGTGAGCTTTCCGAAGAAGGTAAAGATGGCAAAGCATTAGACGGATACGCACAGTGCTACAATGATAAAGCTCTGAACTTCAGAGGAGATTCCGCATTTACTCTGGAAGCATGGGTGAAACCGGAAGCAGTAACAGAGACCAGCCCGATCATTACAAAAGGTAATGACGACTGGATGTGCACAGAGTCCTATGGTCTTCAGAGAAAAGTTGAGACTGACTATGAGACTGGTGAAGTAACAGACGATTATGTAGAATTCTATATCTATAACACCAATTGGGATGATTCCAACGGAGTTTACGAGAAAGTTTCCGCATCCGTTCCAACGCCAGAAGACTGGGCAGACAACTGGCATCATGTAGCTGGTACATTTGATGGAAAAGAACTGAAGCTTTATATTGATGATGTAGAAGTAGCAACAGCAGAGACCACAGAAGGTGTTGCTGGTGGCGGTAACGCAGTTGGTATCGGTGCTGATATCGCTTACGATGCACAGAATCCAAGTGTTCCACCTTGCTTCAAGGGTCTCATCGATAGTGTTCGCATCTACAAGGCTGCTCTTACTGCAGATGAGTTAAAGGATGCTGGCAGAGAAGCAAATGACGACGCAGTTGTATGGCTTGACTTTGAGGAAACAACAGACAGAACATACAGCCGTGAGCAGTATAACAGCTTCGGTGGTGACTGGCAGGATATTCCGGAAGGAAATCCAAACAATAAGAACTTCTGTGCAAACGGACTTGTATCCGCAGACAGAACACCACAGCCAGAGCTTGTAGAAGTTAAGAAACTGTATCAGAATATCGGAATCACAAACAGAGATATCCGTCATGGAAAAGTAAACATTGAAAATAAATATCTGTTTACAAACCTGAATACATTCAAGGGTACATGGGAGCTGATCGAGGATGGTAAACCGATCCAGAGTGGCGAATTTACAGATGATCAGTTAGATATTGCACCACTTACAGAAACTGTTCTGGAAATTCCATTTACAGAGCCTGAATTAAAGACTGGTTCCGAATACTTTGTAAACCTCAGCTTCGAACTGAAGGAAGATACTTCCTGGGCAGAGGCTGGACACGAAATCGCAAAAGAGCAGATCGCATTACTGTATGATACAGGATATGCAGATGCAATTGATGAAGAGGCAATTCCTGCAATTAGTGTAGATGATCAGGAAGAGACAACTGTAGTAACAGGTGATGATTTCGAGCTGAACTTCAATAAGAAGGATGGCTGCATTACTTCCCTTACTTACCAGGGCAAAGAGCTTCTTGAAAACGGACCTACACCAAACTTCTGGAGAGCACCTACAGACAGTGACCTTGGATATTATTCCGCAAATACTCTTTCTGACTGGAGATATGCCGGTGAAGACAGAGAAATCACAGATGTAAGCGTAGACGCAGAAGCAGGAAACAAAGTTGTAATTACTGTAAGTGCAAAACTTCCAACCAGCGTAGCATCTGACTGGCAGCAGGTTTATACCATATATGGAACCGGTGATGTTAAGATCGCAAGTACCTTAACACCAGGAAGTGCAGATCTTCCAATGATTCCGGAGGTTGGTAACCTTCTTGTATTACCAAAAGAATTCCATAACGTAACATGGTATGGCCGTGGACCGGAAGAGAACTACATCGACAGAAAGACTGGATATAACGTTGGCTTATATCAGAGCACAGTAGAAGACTTCTTCGTAGATTACATCAAACCTCAGGAAACAGGAAACCGTACAGATGTAAGATGGGTAAGCCTGACAAATGATGATGGTATCGGACTGCTTGCAAAAGCATACACACCATTTGAATTCAACGCTCTTGAGTACTCACCGGAGGAACTGACAAATAATCTTCATTCTTATTTACTTCCGGAAAGTGATCATGTAATCTGGAGACTGAACTACAAACAGATGGGACTTGGCGGTGACAACTCCTGGGGAGCTATGCCACTTGACAAATACCAGATCCCGGCAAACCAGACTTATAAGTACACTGTTATCTTAAAACCAATTTCCACAAGTGATGTAGATGCATCCATGGAAGAGTCTAAAGTAGTATTACCATAAGCTTTCATTTATAAGAAAAGAGCCGCAAACCAGCGGCTCTGACTAAACCGAATGGGCTGCCGCATAAGCGGCAGCCCATTCGTATGTCTGATGGCTACAATCCCGATAGAATAGATCAGGCCTGGCCTCCAAGAATTGCTGAAATCTTAATCTCTTTCTCATCTTCTGCAAGATCAAATTCGCCATTATCCTGTACGGTAAAGTGAATCTCATATAATACGTTGTCAGATAAGGTATCCGGTGTTTCACCAGCTTCTGTCTGGATATGCCACAGATCTGCCGGAACTTCTTTTAAGGAACCATCAGTTCCGTATGCGTAAAGCTTAAGTGTATCCGCTTCGCTGGAGATTCCCTTCATACGCAGGGCAACAGTAGTATTAGGATGAACATTTTCAACAGTGACAGTATTCAGCCATCCGGTTACATTTCCCTGACCGCCATCTGTCTCAAATTTCTCCTGGCTTAAAATGTTTCGGTTTGCTTTATCCAGATCAACCTTGCGGTATGGCATTTCCGGCAGGTATACGAATCTGTCCTGTAATCTCAGAAGCTCAAGATAGCCAGTAGGGCAATAGAGGGCATTACCGCTGTCTCCGGCATACATGCCGATGGCCATATTGTTATAACCTGGCTTGTTGGAAACGTCCATAGTAAATACAGTTTCACCTGTCTCGAAATCAAGCATGATGTACTGCCACATACCGCTTTCCATATCCTGAACGTAACCGTAAATATATCCGGTGGCAGTAGATAATTTCATCATGGAGGTATCAGACAGATCCTTTCTGCACCAAATGCTCTTCATTTCATAGCCATTATCTGTTTTTACAGTATCTACACGCTCTACACCAGGGGCGATCATTTTATTTCCCTGACGCAGCCAGTTTACATCATAAATATTTTCATAACTCTGAATAGAGGAATCGCTGTCAGCATTTCCAAGGTTAGCACTTCCGGCACCAAACCAGTTGCATACAATGGTACTTACTGTTCCGGCACCATTATCGTATACGATAGCTGAGTTTTCAACAGATACCTGTGTATCATCTGGCAGCTCATCTATTACCGGCATGCTTGCTACAGTCTCGCCTGTTTTCATATCAAGAGCGATCAGATTTACCGGATTCTGATTGTCTGTAAACATTACAAGATCTTTTGAAAGAGAGGGTGAGCAGCCGCTTCCCCAGGCCAGACCGCCGCCGGTGGTGGCATCGCCTTCCTTACTCTCTTTTGCGCCAACGCTTTCATAAGAGGTTTCCCATACTTTATTGATTCCATTATCTGCCTGGAACAGATAGCAGTTCAGATTTGTGAGGATCACGGCACCATCTTTGGAGGCTGAAATTCCATTTTCTGCGCCTTCACCTGGAGTAAGTTCATAGACAAATACAGCGTCTGACAGATTTACATCTTCTCCATTCAGAATGGAATTAATGGCAGACCTGGAAATGTAGCCAATGGCGCCCTGCTGGTTTCTGTCAGGATAAATACGGAAACCACCTGTTGCAAACCACAGATTTCCATCGTAATCAAACACAACAGAAAGAAGGTTCTGATCAAGTGTTTTTCCCAGTTTTTCTTCTGCTGCAGCCTTTATATCAATATCCAGCACTTTCTCAAATTCAGGAAGTACATTACCCTCGTCGTCTGTTGCCTTCAGCATTAATACATGATTGTTGCTGGTAGGACATACCAGACGGTTGCTTTCATCTACAAAGGAATAGGAGCTCTGTATCATATAACCGCCGCCATCGTGCTGTTTCGGTGAAAAGCAGCCCTCAGTCTGGGTTTCGTCTGCATTTATATCACGAATAGCAAGTCCTCCGAGGAAAGGAACTACAGCGTGTCCGTAGCTGTCAAAGAAGATTGCAGGTGATGCATTGGGATTGGTCTTCTCGTAAGAAACATTGATTTCGGAATAAATATCAACGGGAAGAACCTGATCTGTGGAGTCTGTATTATAGCAGTCATGGTGAATGTTGGAATCGCTGTCAGCCATATAAGGATTTTCGTCTACTACCTTGGCAGACAGGGGCTTTATTGGCAGAGTGGCAGCTTCAGGTGTGGTTTCTGTCTGTGCCTCAGCGTGAACTATGCTTACAGGGCTTTTGGCGCTCACGGTCATCATTAATGCGGTCATTGCAAGGATCAAAGTTCTCTTTTTCATTATGGTTTCCTCCTGGATTTTTGATAAGTTAAATTTATAGTAACTGTTCAGAGCCAACCTCCAAAATGCTACGCATTTCGTCGGTGAGGCGTATCCGCCAAATAAAATTTCAAAAACAGTTGTAAAAATGCAAGCATTTTACACCTGTTTTTGGAATTTTGCTTGGCTCTGAACAGTTACAAATTATATTTTATTGCCTGAAATACGTTTTGGATCTGAACCAGGAGGCAAGACCTTCCTGGATTTTTTGTTCTTCTACTGGTTCCATGAAGAAATATTCCACACGAAGCCTGAATGCATGAAGTGAAAAATCTAAATCGCTGCCCCAGATAAGTCCGCATCCGGGAAAAAGTGATCGGAGATGTTCGGCAGCGTTGAGTCCATCCACCCCGGGCAATACAAGAAGTGCAATATCAGGTGCTTTTTTCTGAATCTCTTTAAAAAAATTCTCCTGATCCTGATAAGTTTCAAGTAATGGAAAAAGTTTCTGGCCTGCGCAGTAATCTGTAATCATCTTTGCATAATTTTCGCCATCCTGCTTCTTATCTGTTAATACCACAATATGATACACAAGACTCCTCCTTTCGCGGATATATTACCTGAGGGTGTTTTTGTTGGTTTTATTATATGAAAACAGGATTTTATTTCAATGGGTATGTCACGAATGGTGGAAAAATAGCACGAATTGCAGACTGCGTTTCATGGATTAGGCTGATGCTTTGTGATATACTATCGTAGAGAGAATACTGTATGACATGTCTGAGCGCTATACTATTATGAGGAAGTATACCTATGAGAATTGCAATTGTTGATGATATAAAAGAAGAACGTACATTACTGCATGGATGGCTTTCGAATCAGCTTTCCAGGAGAAATATTCCAGCAGATATTGTTGAATTTGAATCAGGAGAAGAGTTTCTCGGGGCAGCCAGGGAACGCCCGTTTACCGTTGTGTTTCTTGATATTTATATGAATGGGGAAAATGGCATTGAAATTGCGAAGGAGCTTCGAAAATCAGATTCGGACTGTCTGCTAATCTTCACTACCACATCCACAGATCATGCACTGGAAGGCTTCCGTGTACGAGCTTTGCACTATCTTGTAAAGCCATATAGTGAAAAAGAAATTTCGGCGTTGCTGGACGAAATCCTTTCCAGAATCCCGGATTCCGGAAAATACATAGATGTAAAAGTAAATGGAAGCAATATACAGATTCCATTTAAAAATATAATTTATGCAGAGCATTTTTCCCATATGATCCATATTCATACTACTGGCGGAAAAGAGCTGGTAACTCGTCAGTCCTTTGAAGGATTCACTGCATCACTGAAAATGGATCCCCGTTTTTATTTGTGCAACAGAGGAATTGTGATTAATCTGGAACATGTTATTGATTTTGAAGAAACTATGTTTCTTATGGATGATGACAGAAATATTCCTGTAAGCCGTAAACTGGTGAAAAATGCCAGACAGGTTTTTATGGAATTTCTGTTTCAAAGAGGAAAATAAAAATGATTGAAATGATTTGTCCCATATTGGAGCTTACTGTGATCATTCCGGGTATGCTTCTGGCGTATCTGCCGGTAAAGGCCTGCCTGAAGCAGGCGCCATTTAAGCTTGCATTATGGCTTTTTACCGTGCTTCTTGGAATCAGCCTGTCAGGTGGCGTGATATGTTATATATTCCGGCTGCCAACCAAACTGATACTGTTGTTTATTTTGCCGTTGCTTATGTTTATCTATCATAAAACACTGCAGATTTCCATCTGGAAATCCAGCAATATTTTTCTGGCAGTCTGTGCAGTTTTTGCGTGTGTGAACAGTCTGTCCCGTGCGGTAAATGCTATTATGATTTTTGGTCCGGATACTGCAGAAAAACAACTATGGTTTTGTATAGGTGCTGGTATTTTTTATAATCTGATCTGCCTGGTGTTTGTATTTTTGGCCTGGTATCCAGCTACACATATGGTCCGGATCCTGATCGCAGATGAAAATTTTGCCCAGACCTGGTATATATTCTGGATCCTGCCCTTAATCTTCATTGGATTAAATCTGTTTATGATTCCCAAGAACCAGAGTACCTTATACACAGGTCGGATATTGCAGATATATATAGTAGTCAGCCTTGTGCTTCTGGTGATCCTGACTTTTTTTTATGCAATGTTTCTCATGATGGCGACCAGTCTGAATAAAAATGCTAGGCTTCAACAGGAGAACCATTTTCTCTCGCTGCAGCGGGCAAGATATGATAATCTTTGTACAGCCATCGAAGAGGCAAGGCAGGCCCGCCATGATATCCGTCATCATTTTATTCAGTTGTCGTCACTGGCGGAGAATGGGGAACTGGAAAAAATTAAAGAATATCTTTCAAATGCAGACAGCAAAATGCCAAGCTTCGAATTTCATTTTTGCGATAATCATGCAGCAGACAGTATACTTGGATATTATTCAGCTTGTGCAAAAAGGGAGCAGATTCCTTTTCTTGCAAAAATCGATCTGCCTGCACAATTCTCTGTGGATGAAATAGACATGTGCCTTGTACTTTCGAATCTTCTGGAAAATGCAATAGAAGCCAGCTTGAAAACAGAGTGCTCCAGGCGGAAGATTACAGTGGAAATGTACCTGCATCACAATCATCTTCTTCTGATTCAGGTTGAAAATACCTTCAATGGAAAAATACGGGAAAAGAATGATATTTTCCAGTCTTCGAAGCGCTCTGGAAACGGAATTGGAATTGAGTCTGTTCGTCATATAGCTGATAGAAATGGTGGTGCCAGCAGCTTTACTTATGAAAATGAAACCTTCACAGCGAAGGTCATGCTTCGAATATAGAAGAGGCGATAAAGAGGCGATAAAGGCTTAAAATCAAGTGACACACGTATGTATTTGAGGTATAATATAAGAAGGAATTTAATACTTGTAAGGGACTTTTTTTTGACAGATCCTGATACAAAAAATACAGGAGGTAGTATGGGGAAAGCAATTGTATTTGGGAGTTTTGTAGTTGATTTAATGGCGAGAACACCGCATCTTCCGATTCCGGGAGAGACAGTAAAGGGCTCTTTTTTTAAGAAGGGCGCAGGGGGAAAGGGTTTCAATCAGTGTGTAGCTGCCCATAAGGCTGGGGCAGATGTGACTATGATCACAAAGCTTGGTCGTGATTCATTTGCAGACGAAGCATTGAATGTTATGAAAGAGCTGAAAATGCCGCAGGATCGCCTGTTCTTTT
Source organism: uncultured Blautia sp. (assembly GCA_934408705.1). Classification (GTDB taxonomy): domain Bacteria; phylum Bacillota; class Clostridia; order Lachnospirales; family Lachnospiraceae; genus Blautia_A. The sequence continues at coordinate 33,376 of CAKRVL010000009.1, forward strand.
CTGATGAGGCGGAGACAGGAATCGCACTGATTCTTGTAGATGATAATTCAAGCCAGAATGAGATCGTAATCGTGCCAGGCGCATGTAACACGATCTCAAAGGAAGAAGTAGAGAGTGTAGAGGATTTACTCGAGGATGCGGAATATGTTCTGTTGCAGCTGGAAATAAATCAGGATGCCAATAATCTGGTAGCTGAGCTTGCACAGAAGCATGGCTGTAAAGTAATTATCAATACGGCGCCATATGCACCGATGCCAGATGAATTTCTGTCAAAGGCATTTATGGTAACTCCTAATGAAGTAGAAGCAGAAGAAATCACAGGTGTCCATGTGGAGAATCTGGAGTCTGCTAAGAAAGCGGCTGAGTATTTTTATGACAAGGGTGTGAAGCAGGTACTGATCACACTTGGCTCAAAAGGTGTTTTCGTCTCTGCCGATGGAAGAGAAGAGATCATTCCGGCTTATCATGTAGAAGCACTGGACACAACTGGGGCAGGAGATGCATTTAACGGCGGGCTTCTTGCCGCATTATCTAAAGGACAGTCTATCTGGGATGCAGTACGTTTTGCTAACGCATTGGCAGCGTTATCCGTCCAGAAGCTTGGGACAACCCCGTCCATGCCGTGGCTGAAGGATATAGAAGAGTTTCTTGAGCAGCAGAAATAAATAATTGTAAACAAAAAGGCGTTATTACGGATTTGACTGTAATAACGCCGAATATTTTATCGAAAACTTATTAATATAGCTTAGATATCAATTGCCACCTCTAAAGCAATTTCAATCATGTTATTAAATCCAATCTGCCGATCCATTGGACTTAAATGTTCTCCTTTGTAAATATGATCGGCAACCGTGCACATTGTTAATGCCTTTTTTCCTGCCTTTGCTGCATTCATATATAAAGCAGCTGCTTCCATTTCTGCGGCAAGAACGCCCATTTTTCTCCATCCGTCACTAGAGCCGGCTTCATCTGAGTAAAATACATCCCCGGAAACAATGTTTCCTACTTTGACTGGGATTCCGGCTTCTTTTGCTTTTTCAACAGCTTTTTCCAGCAGTCCGAAATCTGCGATGGGTGCAAAGGTTCCCGGAAGATGAAAATGATTTGCAAAAGTAGAATCTGTACAGGCGCCCATTCCAATGACGATATCCTTCAGCTGGACATCATCCTGAAGAGCTCCGGCTGATCCGACTCTGATAATATTTTCCACATCATAAAAATTAAACAGCTCATAAGTATAAATGGCAATAGATGGGATACCCATTCCGTGTCCCATTACGGAAACCTCTTTTCCCTTATAAGTTCCGGTGTAGCCATACATACCTCTTACTTCGTTAAAGCATTTCGCATCCTGAAGATAAGTTTCTGCAATGTACCGGGCGCGAAGCGGATCTCCCGGCATCAAAACTGTTTTTGCAATTTCCCCTTTTTTTGCACTGTTGTGTGGTGTTGGTGTTTTATCCATGATTTGCTCCTTTCTTGCGGGAGTAGTTTTCATGTAAATGAAAAGGGCACACCTTTTCCAGATGTGCCCTTCCCATATAGAAAAATTACTCACCTAACAGTTCATCGATTTCAGACTGAATCTCACTCTGCTCTTTGTTGATTGCACCTTTAACTTCAATGGAACCATCTGTGATTCCAGCAGTTGCTTCTTCAATTGCTTTCTTGCCGTCTTCAGATACATATTCATTGTAGAGATCGTTTTCAACGATTCCTACTGCGTCATCCTTCAGTCCGAAAATCTCATACTGACCATATGGAAGTGTGCCATTCTCTAAGAATTCCTGGATTGTGTTAAAAATTCCATTGTCCATTTTCTTCATGCAGGAGGTAATGAAAGTTTTCTGGATATCCGGCTGTTCAGAATAGGTTGCAGACTGATCGCTGTCTACACCAATTACATATTTTCCAACTTCACTTGCTGCCTGGTGAACACCGTTTCCGGAACCACCTGCGCAGGCAAAAATAACTTCCGCACCGGAATCATTATACTGAGCAAGTGCCTGTGTTCTTCCCTTGTCAGGATCGCCCCAGTCGCCTACATAGTTGTATATGATGTTGATGTCCGGATCATAATATTTTGCACCCTGAATATAACCCATAAAGAATTCCTGGATAACGATAACTTCATCCATACCACCTATGAATCCTATTGTATCACTTCCATTCTGTTTTGCAACATCTGCAGCTGCAATTCCACCTAAAAATCCTGCCTCGGAGGTTCTGAAATCGATGGAATAGATATTGTCGATGCCTTCCTGCTTCTCATTTACCAGAAGGAAACCACAATCCGGATATTCATCTGCAACAGTTACCATGTTGTCAATGAAATCTCCTGCGGTGATGATCAGATCTGCACCATTGTCAGCTGCTTCGTACATTGCAGATAAGTTTGCCTCTGTATCAGCTGTTGTCTCAATAACATGTACATTTGCCTCATCAGCCAGTTCTTCAGCGGCACGGTCACCACCGTTAGCCATGCTGTCCCAATAGGAAAGGTCTCCTCTTGCTTTGATCAGAACGTAAACCTCTTTCTTGTCATCTGCTTTTACTGGTGTTGCACCGTATCCTGCAACTGTTGTTCCTGCTATAGCTAATGCGGCAACGAATGCGACTGTCTTTTTCATAGTTTTTATCCTCCTTAAATGATTATTTTTCGTTATTTTCCTTTTCCTCTTCCAGTTCTCTCTGGCACCATTTGTAATATTCCTGACGATAGGAATCATCATATTCTTCCCAAAGCGGCATTACCTTGCTGGCTTCATCCAGGAAGTAGAATACATCTCTTCCTCTTTCACGGCCTTTGATGGTATGCATGTCAATTGCAAAATCCGGGATCTCAGGAATGATTCCACGCTCATTCTCTTTCATGATCACGTTTTTCAGGTTGTCTGAGGAACGCTCTTTTTTGCATCTGCACAGATAACGGATTGCATGAATGAAGAAGATAGTACGGTCTCCATCACCATAGTTGTACTCTTTGTGAAGGTCAAACATGGTCTTTACAAAAATAGGAGCGTCTGTATTACCGAAGCCGATATCCTCCACACTGATCACAAGCAGTCTGTTCCACATTTTTTCTTCGTGGAAGGTAGAGGTGATATACAGCTCATAAGCCATTCTGGTAGCTGTATATTCGTCTGCTCTTCGGATACATTTCTGTAATGCAGAGATTACCAGATCTGCATCAATTCCATGTTTTGTTTTTGTGTTTGACCATGGGTCATAATACTCTTTTTTTGCCATTTTTTTATTTTCCTTTCGTTTTTTATTTTTCTTTTACAAACATTGCCCTTCTGCGCTTCTCAGCCCGGCTTCGTGCCAGCTGGATCACAACCAGGATAAAGATAATGAACAGGTATGGGAACGCACTTATAAGCTGTAAATCTGCCTTACTGTACAGCTGTAAATATACGGTAAGGGTATTGGCGAAACCATAGAGAAGTGAGCTTGCACTTCCAATGAGCGGATTTCCACAGGCAATGGCATCCATTGCAAGTGACAGGAAGCCTCGTCCGGCTACCATTCCGGCTGTGAAGCCATGCATGGCACCCATGGATAAGTACATACCGCCAAGAGAGCAGCAGACTCCGCAAATTGCCAATGCAAGGAACTGTCTCTTGAGGACGTTGATACCAACACTTTCTGCAGCAGCCGCATTTTCACCAACAGCTCTGATTTCTGTTCCAATTTTTGTTCTGTAAAGAAGGACCATCATAAATACAATCATCAGCCAGCTTATGTATGTGATCATATTCTGACCGGATAAAATTTCTCCGAGGAAGGGGATGTCCTTAATAAGAGGAATATCCACATTCGGGAAAAATTTACTTACAACGGAGTTGGAGTTGTTTTTGCTTCCACATACCATTACCAGAACGAATACCGTTCCTCCGGTTGCGGCAAGGTTGATCGCAACACCACAGGCGTTCATAGCGCCTTTCATGATCAATGTAAAATATCCAAGTACAAAAGATACTGCAATTCCGAAGACAATACTGATCAGGGCTCCTATAAGAAGGCTGTTTGTAAAGGCACTTCCCAGAACGCCTGCCAGTGCACAGATCAGCATGGTTCCCTCAATTCCAAGATTAAAGATTCCGGCCTTTGTTACGATATTGGCTGCAAGTGTAGCGAACAGAACCGGTGTTGTACTCGCCAGGACAGATGCCCAGAAATTTGAGGATAAAAACATGGAATAACTCATGCACACGCACCTCCCTGTTTATTTTCTTCTTTTGTTTCTACCTGACGCAGAACGTTTTCACGTTCCTTCTTTGCACGGATACGTCCAAGGAAGTTCTCCGATACTACAAGAAGAATCATGATACACTGGAAAAATGCAACAATTTCATTATCAAGGTCAGTTGCTCGTGACATGATCTCTGAACCAACACGAAGATAAGCGATGAAAATTGCTGCCAGCGGAATATATAATGGATTTCCACTTGCCATCATGTGAATCATAAGACCGTCCCAGACGTAGTTTACCGGGCTTTGCCACTGGAATCTCTTATAAGTACCTACCATCTGGACAGCACCGCCGATACCGGCAACAATACCACTGATAAATGCAGCGCTGAGAACAACTCTTCCTACTTTGATACCGGCTGTTTTAGCACAGTTGGCATTGGAACCGGACAAGCGGATTTTGTAACCAATAGAGCTTTTTTCCATGAAAATGATTACCAGAATCAGCACAACGATCATGATCACAAATCCCCAGTGAAGGCTTGTACCCTGTACCATTTTTCCAAGTCTGGCAGTATCCGGGAAATAAGCACTTCCCCATTGTCCGCTCTTTTCAAGAAGATATTTACTTACAATGGAATAACCTAAATAATAGAAGATGGAGTTGAACATAATGGACAATACAGTCGCATCTACTTTGGTGATCTTGTTCAGCCAGATCGGGATAGCAGAGATCAGACCACCTATAATACCTGCTGTGAAAAGCAGCAGACACTGATGTACAATGTTGGGAAGGGTTACCTTACATGCGATTGCTGTTGCGACAACTGCTCCCATATAGAAAGAGCCGTCAGCTGCAATACTGAAAACACCGCTTCGCAGAACAATGTTTAATGCCAGTGCAGAGAAGATCAACGGTATGGAACGTTCCAGAACATTGAAGAAGTTTCTTTTACTTTCAAGAGGTCCGAACATCATTTTCTGTATGGCCAATACCGGTTCCTGACTGACTACCAGTATGATCACAAATACAATAGCCAGTGAAAGAAGAATTGCGGAACTGATACGAAGCAGGCCAAAATACTTCAGACTGTCCTTTTGCTTCTCTTTTTTGCTCATACCGCACACCCACCTTTCTTAATCTGTTCCTCATCCATAGTCTGGATACCTAACATATATAGTCCAAGTTCTTTGTCTGTTACCTTTTCCTTAGTATTATCAAAGGCAGCTACGATTTTTCCCTTGTGCATGACCAGAATACGGTCGCTAAGAGAAATAACCTCTCCAAGATCAGCGGATACCAGCAGAACAGCCTCGCCACGTTCTCTTTTTTCGAGTATTTTCTGGTGGATGAAGGAGATTGCACCGATATCTACGCCACGAGTTGGCTGATCAAGAATCAGCAGATTGCTCTGGGCTGTAAATTCACGGGCAATGATGGCCTTCTGGATATTTCCACCTGAAAGGCTTTTGATAGTCTGATTTTCGTCAGGAGTTTTTACGTTAAAGTCTTTGATCAGACGTTCCGAATGTTCTTTTAATTTCTTTTTGTCAAGGATACGCAGAGAGTTGGTAAAATCATCTGCATTAGATACGATCAGGTTTTCCTGAACCGTCATCTGCGGTGCACAGCCATCCAGCATTCTGTCTTCGGGAATGTAAGCCATTCCTTTTTGTCTGACCTTTCCGATATTCATATTTCCGATTTCTTCGCCATTGAAAACGATGGAACCGGAGTCTGCCTGAAGTCCTCTTGTGATAATTGAGATTAGCTGGCTCTGACCGTTTCCGTCTACCCCGGCGATTCCTACGATTTCGCTGTCACGTACAAACATGGAAACATCGTCTACCTGTTTTACTCCAAAGTCATCTGTATAGCAGATATTTTCAACCTTCAAAACTTCTTTTTCCGGTTTCTTAAATGTCTTATCATATTGGAAGGAGATTTCTTTTCCTACCATTAATCTGGAAATATCTGCCTCTGAAATTTCGGCTACATTGTAAGTTCCGCAGGTTTCTCCTGCCTTCAGAATCGTAAGCCGGTCACAGATCTGTTTTACCTCTTTCAGCTTGTGGGAAATGAAAATAATAGTCATTCCATTTTTCTTCAGTTCAAGAAGTCTTTCAAAAAGCTCCTCTGTTTCCTGAGGTGTCAGAACTGCTGTAGGCTCATCTAGGATCAGGATACTGGCATTTCGGTATAAGCTCTTCAGGATTTCCAGCTTCTGCTTCATTCCTACGCTCATATCCCGGACCTTTTTGCCGGCATCAATGTCAAAATTATACTTTTTGGCAATCTGATTGGTTTCTTCGATTTCCTGCTTCTTGTTGGTGAACATCTTTCTTCCTGGCATGCCGAGAGTCATATTCTCAGCTCCTGTAAGGGAATCCAACAGCATAAAATGCTGATGCACCATTCCGATTCCCATATTAATGGCATCTTTACTGGATGTAAAATGAACTTCCTGACCTCTTACAAAGATCTGTCCGGAGGTTACAGTTTCAATTCCATACAGCATTTTCATCAGGGTACTTTTTCCTGCACCATTCTCACCGACTAATGCATGTATTTCCCCTTCTTTAACGCTGAAATTAACTTTATGATTGGCAAGCACTCCACCTTTATAGATTTTTGTAAGGTCTTTTACTTCCAATACTACGCTCATGCACACACCTACTTTCCTCTCAAGTATAACTTGATCCCTATGAAAAAATCCCCAATACTGTATCACTTAAGATTCAGTATAGGGGATTTTCGTTGATATTTCTATGCATTTATTCTCTTGGTTCATGCAAAATATTGATATTTTGAAGGCTGTTTCGCAGTTCGCCGGGACTTACACGAAAAACCTCAAGAGCGCTTTTGCTAAATGACCGGACATTGGGAAAACCTGTCATTTCTGAAATTTCTTTTATGCTTTTGTCTGTATCACGAAGAAGAGGGTAGGCTCTTAATATTCTCGCCCTGGATAAGTATTCTTTAAATGTGTAATTAGTCCATTTCTTAAACAGCCTGGTACAGTGTTCACCTGTAATTCCAAGCTCATCCGCAATATCAGCCAGGGAAATGTTTTCCATGTAATGTGCTGCAATATAGTTTTCAGCTGCGGTCATTTTTTTCTGGGCGCTGCTGTTTTTCATTTTTTTCTGTTCTTTTGGCTGAACATAATATTGAAGCAATTCATATAGAAGATCATATGCGATTCCTGTTATCTGCAGGTATCTGTAGGAATCCGGAAAAAAATAGATATTTTTTATCTGATCATCTTCTAAGCGCTGATTATAAATATCAAACAGCTGCGTCATGAGAGCTTTTATTCTTGCAGGATCGTGTATTTTATCATCGATGCAAATCTTCTGTGTGTCTACGTTAAAATGGCAATCTTCTGTAAGGAACGTGTCGAAGATCACGGTGATTTTTTTGCCTGTCTGAGGATCCACAGGTGTTAACAGATGCTCCTCCTGGCTGTTGATGCATATAAGCTCACCTGGTCCGGCGGTCCATTTTTCATAAGAGAGTTCAACCTGCCATAGTCCACTGACTATATAATTTAGTTCAAGGTTTCTGTGCCAGTGCTTTGGTACAAAATCCCTTAATTCGGGAGTGCATAGCAATACCTTTACGGCGCACTTTTCGTATTCAAAAACTTCATCCAGGCAATACATTTTTCTCTTCACGCTCCATTTTTTCCCGATATTCTGAGGGTGTCATCTGATATACACGCATGAAACAGGTCCTGAAAGCGCGGAAATCTGAAAACCCCACTTCCATAGCAATATCTGCGATATTTTTTCTGGTGTGTGTCAAAAGCCGGTATGCATGCATCAGGCGCACTTCTGACAAATATTCAAAGACAGTGACTCCGGTAACCTCTTTAAACTGTCTGGCGCAGTGTTCTCTTGTAATATTCAGCTCTTTTGCCAGGTCCTCCAGCTTGATATCATTTTTATAGTTTTTTTCCAGATATTCACATGCAGCTTTAATCCGTTCCTGATATTTAAAGCCTTTTCTTCGTTCACGTTTCTTCTTTCTGATGCTGCATTTCTGTATCATCTCATAGGCAATATTATAGAGAATACTTTTTACTTTGACACCTATTATATCTTCCTTTATTCTTATCCGGGCTTCTTTTTCTCCGTTTGAATACAGTGTTTTACACAGCTCACATAGTTCAAGCAGATAGTTGTACAGAGGGGCTGTGTCCGAAAAATCATCCGGAAGGGCAAAGTAGTAGTCTTCCAGATCCGGAAGATAATGCTTCAGAAAATCGTAGTTAAAAACAATAACCAGATTATTTCGTGTTTCAAAATCCTGGCATTTTACCCAGTGCACAGATCTGCTATTTATAAGCAGAACCTTTTTGCCCTCTACATACTGTTTATGCCCATCAATATTTATGAACCATTGTCCGTCCAGCAGAAAATTGATCTCTATATTTTTGTGCCAGTGAATGGGTGGAGGGCATTCTTCTTTTTCCACCCATACAAGCTTGGCAGGCATCCCGTTTTCAAAGGTATCTTCATCCAGCCGCAGAATATCGATACTGTTATCGTTCATTAATACCACCTTTTATTTTACAAATCATCCCGCAATTTCAGGCTTTTGTTATCTGCCATACATTGCTTCAATGCAGTGATCATTTTGGTTTCATCCAGCGGTTTTGACAGATGCATATTCATTCCTGCCAGCTTACAGTTGATAATATCTTCTGCAAAGGCATTGGCAGACATGGCGATGATCGGAACGGATTCTGCATCTTCTCGATCCAGGTTACGGATGGCTGTGGCAGCATCAAGTCCATTCATTTTCGGCATCATAATGTCCATATAAATGACTCCAAAATAACCAGGGGCGGACTCTTCAAATAACTGAACCGCTTCCAGTCCGTTTGTGGCACATGTTACCTTCATGCCATTGCCCTCCAGCATACATGCGGCAATTTCCATATTCAGTTCATTATCTTCAACAACCAGAGCGTGTACCCCTTCAACTGAAATATCATCTATAGATTCTGCTTTATGGAGCATATCCGGTTTTCCTGTTTTAAATGGCAGTGTGATATGTACTGTAGTTCCCACTCCCACTTCACTTTGCAGTTCAATACTTCCTTTCATGTTGTCAGCAAGTTTTTTCGCAATCGCAAGTCCAAGGCCGGTTCCCTCATAGTTAGAACGGCTTGATGCATTTTCCTGGGAGAACATATCGAAAGCATGCTTGATAAATTCTTCGCTCATGCCTGTACCCTGATCTTTGCAATACAGGTTAAAAACCACCTGTTCATCATCAAGAGCTTCCTCATTTCCCCAGACTGTGATCGTACTGTTTGGAGAACTGAACTTCACCGCATTGTCTGCTATATTTGATATTATCCTTCCAAGATAAACCGGGTTTCCGATTAAATAGGGGTGTTTAATGCTGTCCTTCTTCCAGTCTGTCTTGTAAGTAATTCCCTTTTCTGCAGCTTTCTGCGCATATATACGATTCACTTTCCGGATCAGATATACTATGTCGAAGGTTATTTCCTGTTCTTTAATTTCTCCGCTCTGCAGTTTATTCATATCCAGTATATCGTTTACAAGAGATACCAGATACTTTAGAACATGCATGATCTTGTCCCGGATTTTCTGCTGCATTTCCGGATCCTGGTCATAGTGATTTGCCATATTTATCAGACCGATAATACCATTCAGCGGTGTTCGGATATCGTGACTCATGGTTGCCAGAAACTGTGTCTTCATGTCTGCTTCTCTTTGCGCGGCATCTGCTGCAAAAAGCAGATCCTGTTCCCGCCTTTTTGTGTCGCTGATACTGCGGACAGTGCACAATACATGTGTTACCATTCCGGACGAATCCCGTTTCTTGGCAATAAATCTCAGGCTATGCCAGTTGCCGTTACACATCCGGTATTCTGTAGAAATATATTCTTCCTTCTTTAATCTTTCAGCTACAGTGGAAATATCCATGAATGGACGGACAAGAGGGCGGTACTCTGGCGTTATCATAGTATCGCAGATCTGGTATAATTTTTCTGATGCACAGCCCTTATTACCTGTCAGCCGGTGTGTTTCATCATCGTTGGATATTTCTTCAAAGAAATCTCGCTGCAGATCGATTCTGTAAATAGAATGATAGCTTTTACTGATCGCTGAAATGATCTCATTCTGCAGCTTAGCCTCGTCTAATGCCTGCTGAAGCTGATACTGGATTTCTTTTTCTTTTTGCATAATGTCATCAATGTAACGGAAGCCCAGTAATACATAGAATTTATCTTGGCTTCTATAAACCTGCACTGCCTGTGATGCAAAAAATTTCTGTCCATTGATATTAGGAATACATTTATAATGAAAAGATGCTCTGTCTGCCTGGCTAAGGAGTTTCTTCAGATTGGCACAGGAAAACCAGTTCTCAAATTCCTCTTTATCTTCATTTGAAATATATTCCCGGGAATACTGAAGCGCATATTCATCAAAGTTTTTGTAGCTTTTTTCCTTAAGCAGTTTTTCTCCGTTGGCATTCCTTGCCATCTTCAGAGTCTCAAACCCACCGGAGATCAGGTCAATATAATATACTGCGGTATAATCCACACACAGCTTGTCAAGAACGTGCTTATCCCGTGATATTTTGCTCAGGGAATCATTTAATTTATCATTTTTTCGACGTATTTTTACAGTCAGAATAGCAAGTATAATGAATAATAAAGCCATGATTGCTGTAAAAACAAGAGTTACAACAGGATGCAGCTGTACTATTGTTTTCAGCGACATATCTGATACCTTATACGAGGTATAGCCGGACGCAATATCTTCAATTGTTTTATCCGGCATTGCATAGATTGCTTTCGTAAGAATCCCTGAAAGTGCATGATTGATATGACTTGCCGTAACAATCCGGTACTGGAATGCAGACTTATCCAGAAGGTTGCAAACTAAACTGCCGCTGGGATCATTGTTTACAAATTCCTGTGCCATGTAATAAAAAACAAATGCTGCATCTGCCTTGCCGTCTTTAACAGCCTGCATAGCATCATATCTGGTTTCGTAGATGATTTTCTTGGCATCAGGTGCATAAATATCTTCAAGTGCACCGGAAGCACCCTGCTCAATGGTTGCCACTGTATTAATAGTTCCATTAAAATCACGCCGGACAACCTTGGCAACACTTATTGAAATATAAGGCGCTGTAATTCCAAGGTGTTTTGCTTCTGCCAGATTATCACCCTCAAGTTGCACATCAATAGCGAGATCCACCAGTTCTTTGTTGTTGTGGACTGCAATATATTCTTCTCTGGAATTGCAGATGATGAACTGGCAGGAAATACCGATGTTATCTGAAAGCTTGCGAAAATAGTCCGGCAAAATTCCCTTCATCTGTCCGTCTTCTACATAAGAATATGGCTTTTTTGTGGGATCGCACAGAACCAGAAGGGGAGTATCCTTAGAACTGTACTGTTCAATGATTTCTTTTTCTTTGTCAGTAAACTTTAATATTTTGTCATCATATAAAGTATAGTAACGATTAAATAATTCTGTTTTCCAGGCACCCTCTGATTCGTTCATCTGATCAATGGCATAATTAATCTTGTCCAGCAGTTCTGTATTTCCTTTTTTCACAATAGCGTATATTTCTTCGCTTTCAAAGGTTTCAATTACGCGCTCGTTTGCAGTTGCGCGCATAGAGCCTGAAACAATAGCATCTATTTTGCCCGATTGCAGGGCGCTCTCCATGTGGGATACCATATCAAAACAGACTGGTACATAGGTAAAGCCTTTATCTTTGGCGAAAGCATCGAAATCTGTATTTCTGGTATTTCCATTAAGAAATCCCACACGAAGGCCGTCATATGTAGAATACTTCTGTACAACGACGGAAGTATTATCACTGCGGACAGTCAACATACATTCGTTGGTTCCAATCGGTCTGGAAAAGTCAAATTTTGCTTCTCTTTCAGGCGTTTTTCTGACAGAAGTAACCATATCAATCTGGTCATTTTCCAGCATCTGAAACATGTCACGCCAGCTCTTGTCATACCCGATATATTCATATTCCACATCCAGGTATCTTGCCATCAGACGGAGAAAATCATATCCATACCCGCTTTTATTTCCGTTTTCATCTATCATATGATAGCCATCCATGGCAAAGAATCCCACGCGAAGTGTTTCGTGTGTGGAATTTTTGTTAGATGCATATATTGTTTGTGGACATATGGTAATTACACATAAAAGTAAAAACCATACCGCAATATTCTTTTTAAATACTGATATCATCCAAGCCCCTCCTGTTATTGTCATTTTTTCAGTTGGTTTGCTCTTTATTATTTGGATTTTATAAAAATAACATACCATGCAGGGGGAGTCCCGTCAATATTCGGGAAGCGTTTTTTACCGGTTTTTTGCCGGTTTTTGCCAAGATTTTATCAATATTTTACTAGCTCTAGTGATAGTGACTATGACAGTTTTTTACTATATTCTGATAGTGTAAAGATTGCGGGATATGATTGTAGGAAGGGGGCAACAGAATGAAGAAAAGTATATTGACAGGGTTGATCGTAATTGCAATACTGGCGGGAATTGCGGTGCCGGCAAGGGCTGAAGAAACTGTTCCGGCAGATGCAGTGGAGAATTTGACAGAGATGCCCTATGAAGCATTACCGGAAGAGGATTTTGAGTTTGATGAAGATAGCAGAACGATTACTGCGTATATCGGAACATCTGTGGATGTTATCATACCGCGTACGATTGGTGGTGTGCCGGTGGAAAATATTTCCTATAATACGTTTGAATGTGCAAGAGATTATGTGCATTCCGGTATGGCAACCAATCAGAAGGAAGGTGACTGGCTGCCTATGCGTTGTCTGATCCTGCCGGAGACATTGAAATCCATAGAGGACAGTGCATTTACCAATTGCTATGATCTGGAAACTGTGATTTGTTATGCGCCTCTGGAGAACACGAACAGAGGATTATTTGAGGAATGCAAGGGATTGAAAACAGTAATTTTTGTGAACGGGGTTGGTGAGATGGATAATTACCTGTTTAATTACTGTAAGAATCTGAAGACTGTGTGGTGGAAAGGACAGGTAAATAGAATCGGAGTACAGTGTTTCGGAGTCACAGGTCTGGAGCAGCTTTGTGTGAATGCGAAGAGTGTTGATATCAGTGCATTTGCCGGAAGTGAAGATTTGAAAGAAATACACATTCGCAGTGGTGTTGAGCATTTTAATATGACAGCATTTGCAATGCTGTCAGGAATCGAAACAATCTGTCTGGAAGATATTGATCCGGAAGTTCTGGAGCCAGACTGGGTGAACTTACAGAATAGCACAGTTACGATTCTGGTGCCGGAGGATACTACGGATGAACAGCTGCAGCTTGTGACTCAGAAGTTTGCCAGTGCATATATAATCATAAATAAATCCCAGGTACAGAAGGGAAGTTGTCAGATGCCGGATGTTCCAATGCCGGATATTGATGGTATCGTTAGTGAGTATGGGATTTAAGGAAATTACTTCGTAATGTTCCTATTACACAAAAAAGCTCCCACTGATAGATCGCGAAGCGACTGCGTTCATGAGCAAGTAGTGAAGCGGGCCTGGAATGCCCGCTTTACCCCTTAATTATTCTATAATAACCAGGCGTCCTTCCACGTCCCGGGAAAGATGCTGTGTTACCATCATATACTCTTCAATGATATCTCGGCAGGAGGTAGCCAGCACACGGGGGAGTGCATTTTCTTTTGCTTCCTCAAGAGAAATATTCAGAAATTCCTGTAAATTCATAAAATGATATTTGGATACGGCGATGGAGTACAGCTGTTTTTCTTCTATTGACTTGCCATCAAGTGCCAGTTCGTGAAATTTATGCTCTTTGCGGGACCATACCATGCGCATGCCATGAGAAAACTGGTAAAATTCCGTATGTTCTCTGGTAAGCGCTTCTTCACGCAGAACAAACTGAAGCATCCGTTCCAGCTGAACGCCTGTTACCTTCAGCATATACACAGGTTCATCGTAGGGAAGGCATTCCACCAGATCGTGATAATGTACCACAGGTCCTAAGGTGTAGCCTCGTATTTCCCCGGAGCC
>CAKRVL010000010.1 GCA_934408705.1 uncultured Blautia sp.
AAAAGCCCTGGAGAATTATGAAGGATGAGAGCATGACGGTAAAATCCAGACTTTTGGAGTTATTAGAACAGCATAAAGGTGAAATTTTATCAGGAGAAGATATTGGAAAAGAATTATCCTGTACACGGGCAGCTGTATGGAAGGCAGTTAATAGTCTTCGGCAGGAGGGCTATCATATTGAAGCTGGTCCTAATAAGGGCTATATGTTGACGAGAGAGAGTAATCTCATTTCGGCGGAGGGTATCCGTCTGTTTTTGAAGAAGCCACAGGCTGAGATCAGAATATTTGACGAGATAAGCTCAACGAATCTGGAAGCCAGACGGATGGCGGTAAGTGGGCAGGCGGGGCATGGCTCCTTTGTAGTTGCCATGGAGCAGACTGCAGGCAGAGGCCGCCGAGGCAGGGCGTTTTATTCACCTAAAGGAAGTGGCATTTATCTCAGCGTGCTTTTGGAACCGCATGAGACTCTGGAAGGAAGTCTTTTGATCACTACTGCTGCTGCAACTGCAGTATATAAGGCTGTGCGTGATGTTTGTGGCGTAGAGCTTGGGATTAAGTGGGTGAACGATCTCTATAAAGCTGATCGTAAGGTCTGTGGGATTCTTACAGAAGCTGTAACTGATTTTGAAAGTGGAAATATTGAGTTTGCTATAGTTGGAATCGGATTAAATCTTTATGTGGTAGAGGATCAGCTTCCGGAAGAACTACGGGAAGTGGCCGGAGGAATTTATGAGGATATTCAGTCGGCTAGTGGTGCGGACCGGAATCGGCTCACAGCGCAGATTGTGAATTATCTTCTGGAGGAAACAGAAGAATTGAAGCTGTCCGAGGAATATATAAAGCATAATATTGTTCCGGGACGCGAGATTATGATCATAGATAATAAGAGAAGCAGAAGTGCAAGAGCTCTTTCGATTTGTTCAGATGGGAAGCTTTTGGTACAGGAAGCTGATGGTACCAGGAGTAAACTTTCATTTGGAGAAGTTTCATTAAAAATACCGCCGGTGAATTAGACTATAATCAACTCTGTAAATAAATGCAAGCTAACGGAAGAAGGATATATATGTACGAGACTACAAAATTATATTATGAGGATGTTTATAAAAAAGAATTTGCAGCCAGGGTGCTGGACTGCCGAGAGGGAAAAAAAGGATATGAAGTAATTCTTGACCAGACTGCATTTTATCCGGAGGGTGGTGGTCAGCCAAGTGATACCGGTGTATTAGGAAACACGAAAGTAAAAGATGTTCGCGAAAAGGATGGTGAACTGATTCATTATACAGACGCACCACTGGAAGTTGGAGCACAGGTTATTGGTCGGATCGATTGGAAAAGAAGATTTGATCTCATGCAGCAGCATTCGGGTGAACATATTGTAAGCGGACTTGTTCATGAGATTTTCGGATATGATAATGTAGGATTTCATATGGGCAGTGATGTGATTACTATTGATTTTAGCGGAATGCTGGATGAAGGACAGATGGCAGAGATAGAAGCCCGGACTAATGAGATTATCTGGGAGAATAAAGCTGTTGAAATTTTTTATCCTACGGAAGAGGAGCTAAATGAGCTGGAGTACAGAAGTAAGAAAGAGCTTTCCGGATGGGTTCGCATTGTGCGTTTTCCGGGGGCTGATACCTGTGCATGTTGTGGAACCCATGTAACACATACCGGAGAAATTGGAATGGTGAAGCTGCTTTCTGTAGTGAAATTTCATGAAGGTGTGCGCGTGGAAATGCTATCCGGTAAGCGAGTGCTTGATTATCTGAATATGGTTAATGAGCAGAATCATCAGATATCAGTGAAGCTTTCTGCAAAGGCAGACAAGACGGCAGCCGCAGTTACAAGGCTTCAGGATGAGAACTTTGCGTTAAAGGGACGGATGCACATACTAGAGGAAGAGTTTATTGCTGGTGAAGCAGCAAAATGTGCTGGCAAAGAGGATGTTCTTTTGTTTCAGGAAGGTATGGAAGCCGGAGGAGTACAGAAGCTTACCGATGCCATTTTACAGGTTTGCAAGGGACGTTGTGCAGTATTTTCCAGAAACACAGACGGAAGCTATAAGTATGCAATGGGAGAAAAAGATGGAGATTTGCGTCAGCTTACTAAGAATATGAATGCAGCATTGAATGGCAGAGGTGGCGGGAAGCCGTTTTTTGTTCAGGGCTCTGTTTTGGCCTCAGAGAAAGAAATTCGTGCTTTTTTCGGCAAATAAGATGAGGTGACATAATGAAAAGGTTTGGAGAATGTCATGCTCATGTGATCATGAATGGTTTGAATTACAAAGAGGCGATTGCTATTCATAAAGAACACATAGATGACAATGTAATACGCAGAAATTTAAGCGCCTATCAGAAACAGAACATTACTTTTGTACGGGATGGCGGAGATGCGCTGGGAGTGTCCAGACGGGCGAAGGATTTAGCTGCTGAGTATGGAATTGATTACCGGACTCCAGTTTTTGCAATTCATAAAAACGGTCATTATGGTGCTATTGTGGGAAAAGGCTTTTCTGATATGAAGGAATACTATGCCCTGGTAAAAGAGGCAAAGGAGAAGGGTGCAGATTTTATCAAAATCATGACAACTGGCCTTTTAGACTTTAATAATCATGGACAGGTTACCGGGACACCGCTTGATAAGAAAGAGGTCCGGGAGATGGTGCACATTGCTCATGAAGAAGGTTTGGCGGTTATGAGTCATACAAATGGCGTTTACGGTGTTCAGTCAGCTGTGGAGGCTGGTGTTGACTCTGTAGAACATGGAAATTATATTGACAGAGAGACCATCGAGATTCTGGCTGACAGTGAAACAGTCTGGGTACCAACTCTTGTAACAATTCGAAATCTCAGAGGCTGTGGAAGATATGATGAAAAGACTATTGAGCCTATTATAGAGCTTGCAGAGGAAAATCTGCGCCTGGCATGGAGCTGCAAGGCAAAGGTTGCTCTTGGCAGTGATGCCGGTGCATATATGGTTCCCCACGGAACAGGAATACTGAATGAATACAATGCGTTTACAGAGATTCTTGGACAATCAGAAGCTGTGTGTTCCTGGCTTGCAGATGGAGAGAAAAGAATTCAGGACACCTTCAGGCGTCCTGAATATTAACTGCTGTATAGATATTAGATTCCTTTGATCTTGTAGGATCAAAGGTGATGCAAATGTTAGCTCCGGCTTCCAGATTGCTGGTAGAGGTGTTTTTGGCTCCCTCAGTAAAGCAGGTTATGGCTGCACCATCACTGGTCTGGAGCGTTACAGTATTTGCAGTATGTCCGATGACTGTGCCGCTCACTGTATAAGAAAGATTGCGTCCTCCAAAAGAATCAGGATCATCACCTGTGACTGCCGTAACAGTGACTCCGTTCAGAGAATCTCCCTGGAACTGTCCCTTATAGGTGAGAGTTACATAGGAACCAGGCGCTGTTCCGCCCTTAAAATAAGCTGGAATCTGGGAGATATCCACATTTATGGAAGTATCTGATCCTGAGGGCAGAACTGTAAGTATGTTAGTGGAAAGATTCTGAATAGCTGCATGCAGCTTTTGATCTTTGGCAGTTGCATCTTCAGATCCCTGATCAGGTTCAGCGGGAGTTGGTTCAGGTAATACCAGTGGATCGATGTCAGAGATGCTGAGTACCTTCAGATGGCTGGCATTAAGGGTTGTGCTTTGCTCTTCTGGATTGGAAGCGAATTTTCCTTTAAAATAAATATATACCCATGCGCCGGTGTGTATGCCATTTTGGTAATATTGTTCGGTTCCTGTTATTGGATAGGTGGCTGTCTTGCCTTTTTTATTTTTTATAGTGATAGTGTTTGGTGTAAGGCTCTGGACCTCGCCATAAGCTTTACGTTTCTCCAGCTGGTTTTTCTTATGGAAGTCATCAACTACCTTCAGCGCTTTGACAGTACTGGTATCAGCACTGACAAGCTGTCCCTCATAGATAACACTGATCTCATCGCCTGTAATCATACCGTCTTCACATTCTAATGTGGCCTGAGACAAGTCAAATGTATAGGCTTGCTCCTGGCTTGTCATTGTGAGAGTGACACCGGTAAAATCCTGAAGTGTGCCCTTGATTTCATCCATATAAACACGTCGCTTAGGTGTTTCAGAAGCCTCCTGTGCTTCGCTTGTATCTGCCTTCGAGTCGGTGTAATGTGTAAATATGTCACCGGCAGTACATCCGGACAGAGAGAACAGCAGACAGGAACTGATAAATAGCTGTGTGAGTTTCTTCATTTTTACTTTGTATCCTCCGAATCCAGAAAGGGTACAGGGAGAAAGTCAAAAATCTGTCGGTATGCATCCCATTCCTCCAGATTATCGGACATACGGTAGCCCAGTCCTGTACATTCTGTAGTTGCATTGGTGTTCAGATAATTGTCATAAAATATATTATAAGGGTTTTGAAGACTGGAATTTCTGGTGTCGGAATATCCCCGGGATGATTCTTTACTCATAAATAGCTGCTCCTTTTCATTATTTTCTCTGGATATGCTCCAGCATATATTTAGAGTATGCTAAAACTTCAGGAGTATACACTATCTATGCACAAGTATCTAAAGTATCTGTGCGACAAGGAATGCCAGTACCCATCGTTGTCTTCAGTGTGAATATTATAACAAATACATATTGAAATTTCCATATTTTGTGTTATAATCGTGTAGAATAAATAATAGCGAAGTAGGAATTTATGCGTTAAGTGTTCATTGGCTGGGGAGTCGCCGTGAAACGAAAAGCAGTAAGATTGCTTACGATATATTTTCCGCACCCGTTGCTACATGTGAGAACATCTCATAATGTGGAGGGATTATTATTTATGGTAACTACTCTGTTATTTTAATCATTATGGAGGTGTTTTTATTATGCGTAAAAACAAACAGACATGGAGTGTTAAGACACTTGTATTTATGGCACTTTTGGTTGCAATCCAGCTTGTATTGTCCCGTGTGCTGGTAATCGATCTTGGTGTGTATCGTATTACACTTGGAACTATTGCTACTATACTGGCTGGTCTTTGGATGGGACCTGTAGCCGGTGGTGTGGAAGGAGCTGTTGCTGATATTATTGGCTGTTTTATGAAGGGCTATGGCATTAATCCACTGATTACCCTGTCTGCAATAATCTGGGGCGTGGTTGCCGGACTGGCAGGAAAACTTATGGCTGAGAAGAGCAGAAAAGTAAAAACAGGGATTATGTGTGCAGCAATTGTAATTGCAGGCGTGATTGGAACTCTTGGATTGACAACAGCTGGACTGGTAATGATTGGAGCAAACTTCTATGCAATTATGCCAGGACGTCTTGTACAGTTTGCAATTATGACTCCAATTTACTGTGTACTTACAAGTCTTCTTTATTTCAGCCCTCTTACAAGTATGGTAGTTGGCAATGTGAAATCAGCGAAGCTTGAGAATAAGACTGTATAAAGTGAACTATATTTTTATAAAATAAGATTCCCCAATAAAAAGGACTGTGAACAGTTTGAAGCAATGACAAACTATTCACAGTCTTTTTTACTTGGTGTTAGCAGGTGTCCTTACCCGGAACCAATAGGTATATAGGTAATGAAGTCCCAAGGATTCGTAGAGAGTACGGGCTGGTGTGTTACCCTCCACAACCTGTAGATAGACTTTTGTTGCCCCTTTCTTTTTGCCTTCCTTCAGGAGTGCGGTACAGATCTGGCGGGCATATCCATTGTGGCGGAAATCCTCATGGACATGGATGGCATACAAACCGATATAACTACGATCAAGGATTCCAAGACCGGTGGCTATGATTTTTCCATTATCCCAGATTGAGGCGCAGATGGTGTCTTTTACAATGGCGTGGTACATAGAGGGTACAACTTCTCTATGTATTGGATTAGTAGTCTCCTTCAGATCGAAAAGACTTTGAATCCAGATATCAGGAATATCGTCTGTGAGAGTTACCAGATCACAGGGGGAGGACAGATCAGTGCCATCCAGAGAAGCTGCCATGACATTTGTGGTATGTTGGATTTCGTAGCCTCGATTTTCCAGAAGATAATCAAAATCAGGGGAAACCAGGGGGCTGATTTTGAAAATAGCCGGACTGTCAAGACGGGCGTATTCTGTTTCACAGAAAGAAACCTTTTCACGCCAGGAAAGGGTGGAGGTTCCGAACTGCTCTACGCTGTTGGTCCTATGTGTGTAAAAATAAGAAAAACGGAGAATCCATCCATCATAAAGCTCCATTTTGTGGGATGGCCATGCGTTTAGTGACATATCTTCAATCTCTTTAATGATTTTGTCCATGAAAAAACCTTCTTTGGTATTAAATTTATGGTAATTATACATAATTGAATCCGGCATTGCAATAAAAAAATAATAGCCATTATATACAATAAAAAACAATAGCTATTTTATATATCGAAAGATAACAGGAGGGGATACAGCCTGTCTGCCAGAAATTTTTGTCCCTGACTGGTAAGATGAATCCCGTCAGTCGTAATTGAAGAATATCCATACTTGCGTGCTTCTTCATTTAATTCCTGATGAAGTGTGAGATAAGGCAGTTGAAACTGCCTGGCAAGTTTTTGAATATTTTCTGCCATGCTATGACGAAGAGGAAGCCAGGCTTGATAAAATGCAGGGCAGGGAAAAAGAAATGGCTCCATTAAAATAATTCGAGAGGTTGATTTTGTTAATATTGTTAAAAGTTCTTCATAGTGTGTTTGAAAAGAATATTGCATTGTATGCTGCTGCTCCTCTGTTCGGCAGGTGTTCATCATCATTCCAATATCATTGATTCCTATTAAAATTGTTATGATTTCACTGATCAACCCTGGATTCTGTTTTACTCTTTGCAGGAGTCTGCTTACAGTGAAGCCATCTATACCATGATTACGTACCTGACAGTCTATTCCATCTGAAAGGAAATGATCTGATAATATTTTTACATATCCATTGCCAAGAAAATTGTCGGAAAAGCAGTGATCGCAGTCTGTGATGCTGTCGCCTAAACATGTTAATATTGTCATAATTTCACCTCCTAAGGCTATTATACTCCATTGAGAAAGTAGTTTATAGTTTTTTTAGAAAAATTGTAAAAAAAGACTGGACAAATAGAAATGGAACACCTATAATAAGACTCACCAGAAGTCATCTGGTATCGAAAGTCATCCTTTCGGATTGACTATTCCCTATTCTACGAAAGATAAAATGCAGTATAATCCTGCAGTGAAATACCTAGGATATCCCCCTGTTAAGAATGATCGATATATTTAGAGAAGGGATGGATCCGTCTATGCTTTTTTACAGAATATTTCCTGTTATTGTAGCAGGATGTGCCGTTCTGATGGATATTCAGAGGACGAAGGTAGACAATGGCTGGCTATTATTTTGTACACTGGTCAGTATGGCTATAAGGCTGTGGGAAAAGGATGTGGGGAGTATGGGGTGCTGGCTTGGAGGATTGCTGCTTCCTGTGCTGGTTCTGGGAGTCCTGTTTGTGTTCAGAATGCTTGGAGCCGGCGATATCAAGCTTTTGTGCGTGTTGGGCAGTGTGCTCGGACCGGTTGAAATTCTAAAATGCATTTTCTATTCCTTTCTGATCGGAGCTGTTATAGCTGTAGCTCTTATGGTTTCATATGGCATTGTCTGCCAGAGAATTCTTTATTTATTACATTACCTTAGTGATTATTTTAAAACAGGAAAAAGAGAACCTTATTGTAAAAGAGGTATGTCGCTGGAAAACTTTCATTTCACAGTCCCAATATTTTTAAGTGCATTGCTTTATGCAGGAGGTGTCTATTGAAAAAGAACATTTTTGCAGTCTGTGACCTTGAGGTGGATTATGCCCTGAATTTTATGGATTATTTGAATCAAAAGAAAAATATTCCATTTGAGATCCAGGCATTTACAAATGTGGAGAGTCTGATTGCCTATGGGAAAATAAATCATATTGAGTTGCTGCTGATCTCCCAGAAGGCTATGTGCCGTCAGGTGCAGGAATTAGAAATTGGCAAAATTGTTATACTTTCGGAGGGAGTACACCCGCCGGAGCTTGACCGTTATCCAAGCGTATATAAATATCAGGCTTCCTCAGATGTTGTGCGGGAGGTAATGGCTTGCTACGGGGTTGAGAAGGCTGTGACTCCTGCTGCGTTTCCGGTGTTGAAGAAAACTACAGAAATATATGCTGTATATTCGCCTTTAGGTCGTTGTCTGAAGACATCCTTTGCACTTACGCTGGGGCAGATATTAGCGAAAGACAGAGCGGTTTTGTACCTTAATCTGGAGGAATATTCTGGATTTGAAGAAATGATGGGAAAAGGCTTTTCGCAAAATTTAAGTGATCTTCTTTATTTTGTAAGGCAGGAGAACGGAAACCTGATTTATAAGATGAATGGTATGATACAGACTATCAATAATCTGGATTATGTTCCACCAGTGCGTACACCAGAGGATATCCGCGGAACGGCATGGGAAGACTGGGAAAGGCTGATACAGGAAATTGTGATCCATAGTAATTATGAAATTATAATTCTGGATGTGGGAGGGGCTGTTGAGGGGACTTTTCAGATGCTGGATATGTGTCAGCGGATATATATGCCCATTATGTCTGATACGGTATCTGTATCGAAGGTGGCTCAATTTGAAAATCTGGTGAGAATCTGGGATTATCCCCAGATCCTTACCAAAACAGTTAAGGTACGTCCGCCATTTCATGGTGGAAATGTTGCGCCGGAGAATTACATAGAAGGACTTGTGTGGAGTGAGCTTGGAGACTATGTCAGAGAAGTTTTGAGAAAGGAAAAGGAATGAGTCAGGAAATATTTCGTAAACTGAGAAAGCTGCTCATGGATAAATTAGATGTGTACAGAGAACTTACGGATCAGGAAATTCTTGAGACTATTGATGAACTGATTGTAAATACATTAAGGGAATCGGGGGTGAGTCTGAAGGAAAAGGTGCAGCTGCGTCAGGAATTGTTTTATTCCGTGCGGAAGCTGGATGTTCTCCAGGAATTAATTGAAGATGAAACAGTAACAGAAATTATGGTAAATGGTCCCGACTCTATTTTTGTTGAGCGTAAAGGAAAGCTGACAAGGTGGCCGAAATCATTTACAGATCAGGAGAAACTGGAGGATGTGATCCAGCAGATTGTTGGAAAGTGCAACCGTATTGTGAATGAGTCCAGTCCTATTGTAGATGCCAGATTGGAAAATGGCGCCAGAGTTAATGTAGTCGTGGCCCCTGTTGCTCTTAATGGACCAATCCTTACTATCCGCCGTTTTCCGGATACCCCGATTACAATGGAGAAGCTGATCGAACTGGGAAGTATAACACCAGCATGCGCCAGCTTTCTGGAAAAACTGGTGAGAGCAAGGTATTCCATTGTGATCGGTGGAGGAACCGGAAGTGGAAAGACTACGTTTTTAGGAGCATTGTCTGAATATATTCCAAAGGACGAACGGATTATTACCATTGAGGATAACGCAGAATTAAAGCTTCAGGGAATCGCAAATCTGGTCAGGCTGGAGGCCAGGGCAGCAACCATGAATGGAGCGCCCGGGGTTAGTATCCGGGATCTGATACGTTCAGCACTTCGTATGCGTCCTGATCGGATCATTGTGGGTGAGGTGCGTGGTGGCGAGGCAATGGACATGCTGCAGGCACTAAATACAGGACACGAAGGGAGTCTTGGAACCGCTCATGCAAATAGCTGTCGTGATATGTTAGCGCGGTTGGAGATTATGACATTGATGGCTGAATTGGATCTGCCTCTTCCGGCAGTGCGAAGACAGATTGCTTCCGGTGTGGATATTCTTGTTCATCTTGGACGTATGCGAGATAAATCCAGAAAGCTTCTGGAAGTATCGGAGGTATGTGGGTATGAGGAGGGAGAAATCAGATTGCAGTCCTTATATCAATGGCAGGAGGGGCGTGGGCTGGTGCAGCTTGCACCGCTTATGCATAAAGAAAAACTGGAACGTGCGGGGGTAACGTTATGAGTGGTCAGAAAGCTGATTATGAAGTGTATCATTATTCTGTAAAAGAGATTTTGAAATATATAGCAGAAAGTGCGGCACTGTGCGGTATAGTTGACTATCTGTTTTATAAAAGTATGTGGGTTTTGGTTTTTATGGTACCTGTTTCCGGTATGTATTTAAAATGGAAAAAGAAGCAGCTTATCAGAGAGCGTAAAAGAAAGCTGAATTATCAGTTTCGGGATGCCCTGAACTCAATGAGTGTGGCTGTGCAGGCGGGATATTCTGTAGAAAATGCGGTTTCTTCCTGCGTGCGGGATCTGGAACAGCTGTATTCGAAGGACGAGGATATTGTGGCAGAATTTCGGTATATAGAGACACAACAGAAGGTAAGCGTACCTGTTGAGGAATTGTTTCTTGATCTGGGGCAGAGATGCAGGGTGGAGGACATTGAAAATTTTGCATCGATTTTATACACAGCTAAAAGAAGTGGAGGTGATCTTGGAAATGTACTCCAGAAGGTTGCCAGAATGCTGGGAGATAAGATTGATGTAAAAAAAGAAATTGAAGCTACTCTTGCTGCCAAGAAGTCGGAGCAGATGATCATGAGTCTTATGCCTGCTGGAATCATTCTCTATCTCAGACTAGCATCTCCTGGATTTCTGGATATGCTTTATGGGAATCCCTTTGGAATAGCTGCAATGACGGTTTGTCTGACTGTGTATGGACTGGCTTATTGGATGGGAAAACGGATCGTAGAAATTGAGGTGTAGTGAATGTGGTTTCATATTGTTATTTTTGTTATATTATTGCTTCTGGCAGTACTTAGCGCTCTGGGATGGATTCACATAGAAAAGCTTGGTACAGCGAAGGGAAGAAGATTATTTTTTGTGGTTGCATTGGCTGGAAATATAACCGGGTTTATTCTGACCTGTACAAAAGGCGGAGGACAGACATTTGAACATGGTTATGAGCTGAAAAAAGAGGAGGAGCCTTATGAAGAAAAATTCACAGTATCTGTGGAGGGAGAAAAAGCAGCAAGTGTTTATATACAGATTCCGGAAAAAGAGTCTGCCAAGGAAGATTCTGTGCAGCAGGAGGTGCTGACAGAAGAAGAGGAAAAGGAACAGCATCTTCTGGAGTTTGTTGAGAATTACAACAGTGGACAGGAGAAAGCAGATTATTACTATCTTCCAGCGTCCTGGGATGGGAGAAAACTGAAATGGGAGGTACCCTATGATAATACCGGAAATCTTCTTTCTGCAATAGCTATAACAGCCGCTTTTGTTATGATTGTTATAACTGCGCGAGAGGAACAAAAGGAGAGGGCAAGAAGATACGAAGAGCTTATGATGGATTATCCGGGACTTATTATGAAGTTTACCTTGCTGGTTCAGGCGGGGATGACTGTAAGAAATGCTTTTCGAAAAATAGCTGTTGATTATAAAAGAAAAAAAGAAAAACATATCGCCTATGAAGAAATTGTCACTGCCTGTCATGAGATGGAAAGCGGAGTCTCCGAACTTGAGGCTTACCGACGTTTTGGAGAACGATGCGGACATGTGAAATATAAAACGTTTGCTACACTTTTAATCCAGAATCTTCAGAAAGGCAGTCGTTACATGGGGGAGATGTTGGAAAAGGAATCTGTGGAAGCCTGGGATGACAGGAAAAGAAAGGCAAAGGTACTGGGGGAAGCAGCAACGACTAAGCTGCTGGTTCCAATGGTATTGATGTTAGGAGTAGTAATGGCAATCGTTATGCTTCCGGCCTGTCTGTCCTTTTATGGATAAATCCAATCTGCAAAGAAACGCTACCGACAAAAGCAGTGCGGAATGCAGAAATATTTCAGGCAGAGGGAGGTGAGAAAGATGAGGGAATTGTACAGACTTGCAAGGGAATTTTTGCAGGAAGAGGATGCAGTAGGTGTTGTGGAGATTATTTTGATTCTTGTAGTTCTTATTGGTCTGGTTATGATTTTTAAAGACCAGCTTACCAGTCTTGTGAAAAATATTCTGTCAAAAATAACGAAACAAAGTAATTCAATTTAACTGATTTCCAATTAACAAAAATGATTAAAAAAGGAGAGGTGCTCCATGGCAAAGAGAGGAAGTATTACTGTATTTCTGGCGTTAATCCTTGGACTTGTTTTGTCCCTGCTGAGCTCAGGACTCGAGTCAGCACGAATGGCCGCAGCCAGAACCCAGATACTAAATGGGATGGATATTGGACTGTATTCCCTGTTTGGACAGTATAATAAGTCCCTTTTAAAGGACTTTGATCTGTTCGCTGTTGATGGGGCTTGCGGGGGAAAGGAAATGGATCTGGCTTCTGTGTATGATAATCTGGAATCTTATATGAAGCCTGTGCTGAAGCAAAACAGTCAGGAATTGTCAGTGCAACAGGGCGGTATATCAGGTTATCTTTTGATGACAGATTCCGAGGGCGAGGTTTTTTATCAACAGGCAGTCCGGTATATGAAAGAAACTTTTGGAAGCCATGGGGCAAAGCTCCTTTTGAACAAAATAAGAAATTTACAGAAAAAAACAATTGAAGCAGAGACAAAAGGAAATGAATTGGAAAATAAGGGAACTATTGAAAATTATGAAAGTGAAATGGATTTGGCCAGTCAGAAAAGTCAGGCTGTGCTGGAGGAAAAGAAAAAACAAGAGCAGCAGAAGCAGCAAGAACAGAATGGATTTACGGATGGGAAAATGCTGCCTTCCGTAACTGAAGCAGAGAATCCTCCCGTAAAGGTGGAAAATCCTATTCCGGTTATTAGAAGGCTTAGATGGATGGGAATATTGGATCTTGTTTTGCCTGCAGAAAAAATTGTATCAGATAAAAGCGTTAAGAAAAAAGATCTTTTGTCAGGAAGAAAACAGGAACATGGATTTGCTATGGAAGATACGGTGAAACCTGATGGAACAATTGCATCTCAAGTCCTATTTCAACAGTATTTGCTTGAAAAATTGGGAAATTATATGGAACCGGGCAAGGGAGATTTAAGTTATCAGATTGAGTATATTATCGAGAAGAAAAACAGTGACGAAGCAAATCTAAAGGCGATAGCCAAAAAACTGCTTATGGTGCGGGAAGGGATTAATGTTGCGTGTCTGTTGGCTGATTCTGTGATGATGTCACAGATTCAGGCTTTAGCGGTAGCTATTGCAGCAGGATTCCTGATTCCGCCAGCAGCAGTGGCTATTGAAGCAGCGCTGATTTTATGCTGGTCATTTGCAGAAAGCGTTCTGGATGTAAGAGAATTGTTCGCCGGAGGAAAGGTGCCAATCGTAAAAAATGCTTCTAACTGGCAATTATCCTTGCAGGGAATGCCTGCACTAATGGATAAGCTGGATACTGAACGCAAAAATGATGAAAATGGTCTGTCTTATCAGGATTATCTGCAGATTTTTTTGCTTACTACTTCAAAAAATCAGAAAATATCCGGAGGAATGGATATGGTGGAATGCGCATTTCGGAAAATTGGAAATTGGGAAGATTTCCGCCTGGATTTATGTATTACAGCATTAGAAGCATCTGTGGATGTCGATGCAAATAAAAGAAAGACTTTTACAGTGGCAAGAGAATATCATTATATTTAAAGTTTTATAATAAAAAGGCGCAGAAAGATGCTTTTCCGGAAAGGAGATGGGAAGATTGATCAGAAAATGGAAAAAAGATATATATACTTTGAAAAAGAGAATAACTAGAAGGAATAGTTCTCTGGGGATCCCGCCCTTTCGAATTCCCCCGATTTTGGAAGGTGGCTTTTTCGGCAAAGTATCTCTGTGCGCCTTTGGGAAGGGGATTTCTGTCAGACTGAAAAAAGCCAGCCTTACTGTGGAAGCTGCATTTGTGTTGCCGCTGTTTTTCCTTGGAATGGTGTCAATGATTTCTTTTATGGACGTTTACCGCATACAGACTGAACATTTAAGTAAGCTTTGTCAGCGTACAAAGGAAGCTGGAATGTATGCATATGCTGTGGATGGTGATGGCGCAGAAGAGATTACACTGCCGGATATTTATAAGTATAAACCAGTCCAGGGAATGATCCCTCTTCCGGCAATATGGATGCATAATACAGTGAAGGTTCACGCATGGACCGGAGCAGACAGAGGAAGCGGTTGGGAGGATGAGGATAGAGAAAGAGAGAATATGGTATATGTAACTGTTTCTGGTTCGGTATACCATAAAAAGTTGAACTGCAGACATCTTAATCTGTCTGTTTCCAAGATCGCAGGTGCAAATATATCTGCGAAGCGGAATGAATACGGAGAAAAATATCATGCATGCGAAAGCTGCAGTCGGGGACAACCACCTGGAAATGCAGTATATATTACAAACTCCGGAAATCGCTATCATAATGATAAAAATTGTAGTGGTTTGAAGCGCTCTGTGCGGTTGGTGAAGGAATCTGAAGTGGGAAGTCTGCATCCGTGTAAAAGATGCGGCAAATGAAAGGAGAAGGCAGATGGAACAGCTTTGTATTCTGATCTTTTTGGGGATTAATAGTTGGAAGGATTTGAGAACAAGAGAAGTTTCCCTTTTGACTATCTGCGTGTTTGGAATCGTTGGGGTGGTAAGAGCCTGTTTTATTGGAAGTATAGATATGGAATGGGTCGGAAATGTCAGTCTGGGCAGTGCTGTGATCATACTTAGCATATGTTCAAAGGGCGCTATGGGAATAGGAGATGGGCTTTTGCTATTGGCCCTTGGAACAGTGCTATCATTTCGGCAGCTTTTGGCAGCTTTTTTAACGGGATTGTTATGCTGCAGTTTTTGGGGAATACTTCTGCTTTTATTACCGAGAGGGAAAAAGACTGTAGAGCTTCCGTTTGTACCGTTTCTTCTGGTGGGGTATATTGGAGGATTGATATGTTGAAAAAGAGGATAAGGAAAGGCAGTATGACTATTGAGACAGCACTTTTAATGCCTGTGATCCTGCTTGTTCTGCTGGGAACTTTGTTCTTGTTCTTTTACGTACATAATCGTGCGTGGTTGACGGCAGCAGCATATGAAGCAGCCCTGGATGGAAGCATGGAGAGTGTCAGACCAGATGGAAAAAGTCAGGAAAGAGCATTAAAAAAAGGAAAAGAGCTTGGAAATACAGGTTTTTATGGAAGCCGAGATTTAAAGCTTCAGGCTAGTGCCGGGAAAACAGTGAAGGTAACATATGATCTTGAGCTGTTTTCTGTTTATGGTGGATTTAACGCTCATATGCAGGTGCAGGGAAAAACAAAAGTAATAAAGCCAGTATCCTGGATCCGAAAAATGAAAGGATTATCTGAAACTTTGAAAAGTCTGAAGGAGTAGAGATGAAAGCAGAATATAAAAGGGATATAAACGGAAATTATCTTGTGTTGTACGAAAAGGAGGAACCGGATACTTCATCTTATCAGATGAGAATGCTGGTGGGAAATACGATTCCATCAATTCTTAAATGCAGAGTGCAGGGAGTCAATGGACAGTTTATGGTCTGCTTTGACATAACATCAAAGCAGTCGCTTTTGTCTCTGTATGAAGAGAAAAAGATTGGGTATGAAGACTTACAGATGATATTTGGCGGCTTTGTTCAGGTGATGGAAGAAATGTCAGAATACTTATTGAATCCATGCAGACTTATTTTGAAACCGGAATATATGTATGTTGACGTAGAAAAGAGACAACTGTATTTTTGCTATCTTCCGGGATATGAGCAGGATATACGCCAGAAATTTCAGAAATTGACAGAATACATATTGCCGATTCTGGATCATGAGGATCAGAAGGCAGTAATGCTGGGATATGGAATATATCGCAGAGCGCTGGAGGATAGTTTCCATCTGGAATATATAAAAAAGGAGCTTTATCAGGAAAGAACAGAAGAGGGAAAACAAGAGGAATTATCTTATACGCAGGAGGCTATACTGCATTTTGAAAAGAATGCTCCAAAGGAACTGTTTGAAGACAAAGAGGAGTCAGAGTGTCAGAGGGAAACTGATAGTCGTTTTCCTGAAGAAAAAAATGATGAATTTATGTGGCGGGATAAAGAAGTATCGAAAGAAAAGCGAGAGTATGTTGGAATTCCCAAAGGGATATTATTATGGTGTGCAGCGACAGCATTGGTTGCATTGATAGCCGTAGGCGCAGAAACACTGGGATATCTGCCCAGAATATCAATGGTAGCTATCCTGTGTGCTGCGGTGGCTGCTATTGGAGTTGGAATGCTATGCAGCCGGATAACTTTATTGATCCGAAAAAAGAGGGAAAAAGATGCTCCGGAAATTCATGAAGAAGAGTCTGCTTCAGCTATTAAGAAGATGCCAGAGAAAAAAACAGACATATCTTTGCAAAATGCAAAAATGTCAATATCACAAAAGAATTTTGGCGAAACAGTGGTTCTCTCGAAGAATATTGTCGTCGGACCGGCAACTCTTGTGAGCCGGGAACCGGGGGAACTGGCAACTATTTATCTGCAAGAGGAGCTGACTGTAATTGGGAAGATGGAAAACGCTGCGGATGCTGTAATAGATCTGCCTACTGTCAGCAGGATTCATGCCAAGATACGAAAACGCGATGGAGAATATTATGTTACGGACCTGAATTCGCGCAACGGTACTTCCGTCAATGGAATATTGCTGAAAGGAGATGAAGAATGCTGTCTTCAAAATGAAGATGAGGTGGATTTCGCTCAGGCCCGCTATGTGTTTTTGAAAGCAGAATAAGAATGTACCACTGCGTAATATATGAAAAACAGATTGGCTGACTGTGGAGAAAATTGTGAGATTGATGGAGAAACGATTGAGGTATCAGAGTAATTGTGCTATACTTATACTATTATCAGAAATCAATGGAGCGCTTTTATAGCATGCTCTAAACATCGAGGTGGTTAAGTGGAAGAAATAAAAAAAGAACCAGTGACGGTTCTTTTTATACTTCTGAATGTACTGATATTTCTTATAGTGGATTTTTCAGGTGGCTCAGAAAATACTGCACACATGATTGAATGCGGAGCTGCATATCCCCCGCTGATTTTAGAGAACGGACAGGTGTACAGATTATTTACGAGTATGTTTCTTCATTTTGGAATTTATCATATTGCGAATAATATGCTTATACTCTTTGTCTTGGGACAGCGTCTGGAGCCGGTTGTAGGAAAAATAAGGTTTATCCTGATTTACCTGTTAGGCGGTCTTGGCGGCAATATTTTTTCCATCATGATGGAAATGAAAAAATCAGAATATGCAGTGTCGGCCGGTGCATCCGGAGCGATATTTTCGATAATGGGGGCAATGTTTTATGTAGTGTTGCGAAATCGCGGGAAGCTCCAGGACATTTCTGTAAGGCAAATGCTGATAATGGCTGGTTTTTCTCTATATTTCGGTTTTACAAGCACAGGGGTGGATAATGCAGCTCATATTGGAGGATTGATATGCGGATTTCTCCTTGCTGTTCTTCTTTATCACCCCCGGAGAGTGACGGGAAGAAGAATATGGAAGGATGTACCTTGATCCACATCACTTTGTGCATAGATTTTTCCACCATGTGCCAGAATAATCTGCCTGGTGATAGCCAGTCCCAGACCGGTACCATTTTTCTTGAAGGTTACAAATGGAGTGAATATTTCCTCTAACTGTTCATCGGATATTCCGCAACCATTGTCGGTTATGGAAATGTGAACTTGTTCATCCTGATAGGAGGCTGAGAATGTAACTTTTCCGTCGCTACCAGTGATTGCTTCGGCTGCATTTCGAAGCAGATTTAACAAAGCCTGCTTTAATTTTGTGCGATCAATAGAAATTATCGGAAGTGTTGAAGCAAGCTGAGCGTCCAGGGTGATGCCCAGATATTCATAAGTGGGACGTACGCTGGAGAGGAGTGCTTCCAGGTAGGAACGAAGTTCTGTCCTTTTTAATAATAGCCTGCTGGCATTGTTATAATCTGAAAGGCTGTTCAGGAGTTCTTTGGCATATTCCAGATTGGAAGAAATGTCGTTCCAGTAGTCAAAGGACATGACTTCAGGATGATTATCTTCGATCATTTGGAGTTCACTATTAATAAGCGCTATTGGGTTACGTAGCTCATGGGAGAATCTGGAAAGGATCAAATGGAATTCATTTTTATTTTCATTTAAAATTACTTCTTTGTTCATAATTTCACCTCATATGAAGTGTAACATTGTAGTGGTATAATGACAAATAAAATCGTACTTAAAAAATCGAGATTATTCGACAGGCAAATATACTATTTTGCTAGAAAAAAGTAAAAAAGATGTGATTTTTGCTGATAACAAACGTATTATATACATATGAATTTTCTCTATTGAGATAAATTCAGAATTGGAATAGGAAGGAGAAAAAAAGTGGAAAAGAAAGGATGTTTTTCGAGGAGGAATAAGATTATGGAAAATTGTATCTTTTGTAAAATTGCGAACGGAGAGATTCCAGCTGCAACATTGTATGAGGATGAAAACTTCAGAGTGATTCTTGACCTTGGTCCGGCGAGTAAAGGACATGCTTTGATTTTACCTAAGACACATGCGGCTAATATCTATGAAATCTCAGATGATATGGCTGCTGCTGCAATGGTTCTTGCGAAAAAAATGGCGACCAGGCTGACAGATGTGTTGAAATGTGATGGTTTCAATATTGTACAGAATAATGGCGAGCAGGCGGGACAGACAGTCTTTCATTTCCACATGCACCTGATCCCGCGATATAAAGATGATAAAGTTGGTATTACCTGGGAGCCGGGTACACTGACTGACGAAGTAAAGAACGAAATTTTGGAAAAGATGAAAAAATGATAAAGTGGGGTGCGGGAGATGAATAGTGAAGAATTCAGGACGTTTTATAAACGTTACTATGAAGTCTCAGTAAAAATTGCAAGTGGGATCGTACAAAGCCGCTTTACAGCGGAGGATGTTACACAGGAAGTATTTTTATACTTTTATGGAATTAAAGAAAGATTGGATGTATCCTGCGAAGCAAAGCTTCACGCATTGGTGGTCTGGAAGACAACTAATAAAGGACGAGATTATCTCAGAAAGTCATATGTAAAGAGAGAAGTAATGTTCGATAATGATGTGACCGAGTTACAGTATCGGACTACAGAAAGTGCAGAAGCGGCATTGCTGGGCATGGAAAAACAACAGTACCTGTCCATGGCTTTTGAAAACCTTCATCGTAAAAATCCGATAAACTATAAGATTTTTATGAGAGTTGTAATGGAAGGCATTCCCACTGATGAAGTGGCGCGTGAGTTTGGATATACCAGAAATAATGTAAATAATAGAGTTTTAAGAGCAAGAAACTGGCTATTAGATGAAGTTACCAGATTGGAAAAATAAAAAACATACCTCTGTAGTTGAACGCAGATAAGCATTCCCCCGCTTCAAGTGCGCGGAGCACTAAGCAGCGGGTGAGGGGGATGCTTATGTCAGTGGGAGCCTTCAGCTCTCACTGACAGATCGCGAAGCGACTGCGTTCATGAGCAAGTAGCGAAGCGGATTGCGAATGTCCGCTTTATTACAGAGGTATGAAAAGTGAAATAATTCAAGATAAGTATACAAGCTCTGATTGCACAAAGCCCATTATGAATGGGCACAGCTTTCAATCAGACTGACAATATGCTGAATAGAATTTAAATTTTTACCTGCAGACATAGCCGCAATGTATTTTTCGCGTTCCAGATAGAGCTTACGAATCGCTTCCATAAGAGTAGCTTCTGTAATCTCCTCTTCTTCCAGTACCATGCTGTAACCCTGGCGCTCGAAGGAACGGGCATTAAGAATCTGGTCACCACGGCTCGCTTTAGCAGACAATGGAATCAGAAGATTTGGTTTTGAAAGTGCTGCAAGTTCACAAATTGCATTTGCTCCGGCACGGGAAATTACAACATCTGCCAGAGCAAACATGTCAGGAAGCTGTTCCTGAACATATTCGTATTGAACGTAACCTGTCAGCTGAATGCTTTCATCCATTTTTCCCTTACCACAGATGTGAATTACCTGGAATTCTTTCAGAAGCTCCGGAAGAATTTTACGCACATTTTCATTTACAGAAGCAGCGCCAAGACTTCCACCGATTACAAGAAGAACTGGTTTTTCAGAGGTAAAGCCGCAATATGTACGGGCAAGCTCTTTATTACCGTGGAGAAGCTCCTGACGGATGGGAGTGCCGGTAAGAACGGCTTTGTCCTTGGGAAGATTGTTGACTGTTTCCGGAAAATTACAGCAAATCTTGGCAGCAGAAGAAAGGCATAATTTATTTGCAAGTCCGGGAGTCATGTCTGATTCGTGAATAATAGCGGGAATATGACGCTTTCCGGCTGCGATTACAACAGGGACGGTTACGAAACCACCTTTTGAGAAAACAACATCTGGCTTCAGCTTTTTCATAAGCTTTTTAGCCTGGAAATAACCCTTCAGAACACGGAAAGGGTCCGAGAAGTTTTTGAGGTCAAAGTAACGCCTCAGTTTACCAGATGAGATTCCATAGTAGGGAATCCCAAGCTCTTCGATGAGCTTTTTTTCAATTCCATCGTAGGAGCCAATGTAAGAAATGTTATAACCTTTTTCCTTTAATGCAGGAATCAGGGCAATATTCGGGGTAACGTGTCCGGCAGTACCACCGCCGGTAAGGATAATATGCTTCATAAGTCCTCCTGAATAGTTGGATTTGCTGCTGTTCCCAGGGAAAAGCAGTAATGGTTTATTTTATAAATATGAACCCCTGGAGGGGAATTGTCAAGGAAAGAAAAAATCCGGGAGAAAAAAATGAGTGAAAAAAAGATAGACGAGAATGTTGATAAGCTGTTGGAAGCCGAAATGATTAAAGAGGCCAGGATGATTGAAGAAAATTTTACAGAAAAAAATAATATAAACGATATTTCCATTTCAGATGAAGATGTGGAGAAATCCTATCAACAGTTTCTGAAGCGCCTCGAGGCAGAAGGTATGTTGGATGAAGATACAGACAATAAAACTGCTGAGATTGTGAAATTTCCAGGCGGCAGAATGGAAGAGGAGTGGGAAGAAAATGCGCAAGAGCTGTTAAAGGAAAATCCAGATGACTCTTCTGAGGAAAATGTGAGAGATATTATCGCACATATTTCAGAGACGATACCATCCTTTGACAGGGAACACAGGA
Organism: uncultured Blautia sp.; assembly: GCA_934408705.1. Taxonomy (GTDB): domain Bacteria; phylum Bacillota; class Clostridia; order Lachnospirales; family Lachnospiraceae; genus Blautia_A. Next base: position 21,089 of record CAKRVL010000010.1, read on the forward strand.
AGGGATGGTACAGATATGGTGCAACTGCAGGGATTGCAATGCTCGCAGCGTTAGGAATCCTGGCTTGTAGTATGGCAGGGCAGGCGGATTCAGCGAAATTTGCAAGTACTGTACAGCATATTATAAATAGTGATATTGATATGCCATAAGGCAAAAAAAGGGGGGATCTGTATGAAGATCACTTTTATTGGGGCAACGCATGAGGTTACCGGAAGCTGTTATTATCTGGAGGCTGCCGGGAAAAAGTTTCTCGTAGATTGTGGAATGGAGCAGGGACCGGATTATTATGAAAATAAAGAAATTCCTGTGCCTGCCGGAGAATTGGATTTTGTACTTTTAACCCATGCTCATATGGATCATTCGGGAAATCTTCCTGCAATTTATGCAAAAGGCTTTAAAGGGCCTATTTATGCAACTGAAGCAACCTGTAATCTTTGTGATATTATGCTGCGTGACAGTGCTCATATCCAGATGTTTGAGGCTGAATGGCGCAATCGTAAGGCAAAAAGACAGGGAAAACCAGAATTTGTGCCAGCTTATACTATGGAGGATGCACTTGGTGTTATTCGCAATTTTGTAGGTTGTCCTTATGAGACAGGTATCATTCTTGGTGATGGACTTAGGGCAAAGTTTATTGATGCAGGGCATCTTCTTGGTTCTAGCAGTATTGAGGTAAATATATGCGAGGACGGCATAGAAAAAACAATAGTATTTTCCGGAGATATTGGAAATAAAGCTCAGCCATTGATAAAAGATCCTGTTTATATTAAAAAAGCAGATTATGTAGTAATGGAATCCACATATGGAGACAGAAGTCATGGGGAGAGGCCAGACTATGTAAAGCTTCTTGCAAATATAATCCAGGAAACATTTGATAGAGGTGGTAATGTAGTTGTTCCCTCTTTTGCAGTAGGAAGAACGCAGGAAATGTTGTATTTTATGCGTCAGATTAAGGCGGAAGGACTGGTTCACGGACATGGTAATTTTAAAGTGTTTGTAGATAGTCCTCTTGCATGTGAGGCAACTAATATTTTTGGGCAGCATAAATATGATTGCTTTGATGAGGAGGCGTTGGAGCTCATTCAAAAAGGAATCAATCCTATCAGCTTCCCAGGCTTGAAAACATCTGTAACGTCTGAAGATTCAAGAGCAATTAACTTCGACGATGAGTGTAAGGTGATTATTTCTGCCAGTGGAATGTGTGATGCAGGAAGAATTAAGCATCATCTGAAGCACAATCTCTGGCGTGAGGACAGTACAATTCTTTTTGTTGGATACCAGGCTGTAGGAACTCCGGGACGGGCACTTCTGGAAGGTGCACAGGAAATCAAATTGTTTGGAGAACCGGTTCATGTTGCGGCAAAAATTTGTCAGATGCCTGGTATCAGTGGGCATGCAGATGTAAATGGGTTGATAGATTGGATAAAGGCTTTCGAAGAGAAGCCCGAGATGGTTTTTGTTACCCATGGCGAAGATAGTGTAACAGAGCTGTTTTCTGCCAGACTGCGTGATGAAATGGGATATGATACCTATGCACCATTTAGTGGTACAGAATTTGATCTGGCAACAGGGAAGTTCCTGTATAAGGCGCAGGGAATTAAAATACAGAAGCCTTCAGTTGTCCAGAAAGCATCTAAAGCAGCAAGAGTATACGAAAAGCTTCTTGCGCTTGGATATCGTTTGCTGGCTGTTATTCGCAAGAATGAAGGATGCCCAAATAAGGATCTGGAAAAATTTTCCAGAGATGTACAGTCCCTGTGTGATAAATGGGACAGAACTGATTTATAACAGATACAAATTTCTCCATATGAAAATCCCCCGGGCTGTAAATCCCGGGGGTAAAATATCATGAAAGCGCTTCTTTTAATGCGTTGGCAAGCTGATCCGGACATGAAGTAGGTCTGTTTCCACACTTGATTCCTTCCAGGCGTGCAATGACTTCTTTTGCAGGCATGCCTTCTACCAGCTTGGAAACTCCCTGTGTATTGCCGGAACATCCACCGATAAATTTCACATTGTGAACATTCTGTTCATCGTCAAGTTCATATTGGATTGCCATAGAGCAAACACCTTTTGTTTTATATTCCATTGTTTTCTCCTCCAGTTATTTTTATAAAATCCGGATTTGTGAATAAATCCACTATTATTATAGCAGAACATAATATAAGTTTCCATTCTAAATTTAAGTTGGATATAGTAAGAAGTTTTGGTATAATATTGGTTGAAGAATAAGATTGCCATTAAATAAGAGATGAAATAGAGGAGAAAATCAAATGAAAACAATCGGTATTATCGGTGCAATGGAGGTTGAAATTGCAATTTTAAAAGAAAAAATGGAAGATGTAAGAATTATTAAGAAAGCTTCCATGGAATTTTATGAGGGAACACTGGCGGGAAGAAAGGTTGTAGTTGTCCGTTCTGGAATCGGTAAAGTAAATGCGGGCATCTGTGCGCAGATCCTGGTAGATGTTTTTTCTGTGGATGCAATTATAAATACAGGAATAGCAGGAAGTCTGAATAAAGATATTAATATTGGAGATATTGTTCTTTCTACAGATGTTGTTCAGCATGATATGGATGCAACGGGATTTGGTTATCGTAAAGGACAGATTCCTCAGATGCCTGTATTTTTCTTCAATGCAGATGAGAAGCTTCGCAGGCTTGCTGCAGAGGTATGTAAGGAAGTAAACCCAGATATTCAGGTATTTGAAGGTAGAATTGCTTCAGGAGATCAGTTTGTATGTGCTCAGGATGTGAAGAATGGAATTGTAGCAGAATTTTCAGCATATGCTACAGAAATGGAGGGGGCAGCTATTGGACAGGCTGCTTATCTGAACGAGGTTCCGTTCCTCATTATCAGGGCAATCTCTGATAAAGCAGATGGAAGCGCGCAGATGGATTATAGTGAATTTGAGAAAGCTGCTGTAGAGCATAGTGTAAAACTTACTCTTAGTATGTTGAAAAAAATGAACTGATTTTTTCTACACTGTGACGATATAGGAATCAATGCGAGGGGGAACCTGATATATAGGAGAGGCATATACTGAAAGTGAAATGGAAAAGGAATCATTTTGCTGATATGATGTATAAAGAGTTTTGTCCATTTTATGCCAGTTATGCAAATCCCTTGTTATATAGAGGAGAAATGGAGCAGGAAGAGGAATTTTTCCTGATGAAATCCTATTATCCGGCAATTGCCAGAAAAATCCAGGAGAAGGCAGAAGAAGAGTGTGAGCTTTTGGATTATGAGGGCAGCAGGCTTTATGATGAGTATCCGGATCGTTATATGCTATATCATCTGGTCAGGAAGATCATGGATGAGATAAAAGCGGAGACGGACATAGAGATAATGTCGGACGGGATATTGGAGGATTTGGTGGAAGTGCTTCTTTTTCATGAGATTTCTAGAAGACGCTGCAGAAGAAAACGTTGCAGAAGAGCTTTTTACAAGTGATAGAAATATACTGCCGCAACTTGATAAAGGAAGTGATAGGGGCAGTTATAATGTTACAACGAGTAATTACAGAATATAAAAGAAAATTATTATAATAAATATGAAAACAATAGATGAATATTTAGAAGAACAGATTAATGAACAGCTTAGTCAAGCTGTTTTAAGTGGCAGTAGAGGAAACGGACCATCGAAGGTGAAGATACGGCCGGTGGAAATCAAAGGCCAGATTATTTATCAGGCTTCTGAGACAGTGGGGACAAAAGTGCTTCATAAGAATTATCCCAGAGAAGAACTGATAAAGTATTTGAAGACAGAGCTGCAACATAATTTTTCCCAGCTTCAGGCCAGCGGGGTGGCGCTGGACGGAACTGTTCTGGTAAGTAAAAAGGGTAAGATAACAATAAAGACCAGACGTCATCCCGTTAATCCTTCTGGAAATAAGCTACAAGTGGGAGCGGACAGGCTGTCACAGGCCGGTGAGAATACCCGGATTTTGGCACATAATCGGGTTAAGCAGTATATCCTTAAGGAGAATATTCCAGTGCCATTTCTGGTTGATCTTGGAGTTATGAATAAAGAAGGTAGGATTATCACGCAGAAGTATGATAAGTTCAGGCAGATAAATAGATTTTTGGAGTTTATACAAGACATTCTGCCAAGGCTTGAACAGCAGCGGGAAGTAACTATATTGGATTTTGGCTGCGGAAAGTCTTATCTTACATTTGCCATGTATTATTATCTGAGAGAATTAAAGGGCTATGATGTGAATATCATAGGGCTGGATTTAAAAACAGATGTGATTCAGAAATGTAATAATCTTGCTATAAAATATGGCTATGAGAAATTGCATTTTTATCAGGGAGATATTGCTGATTATGAAGGTGTTTCCTCAGTTGATATGGTAGTAACCCTGCATGCCTGTGATATGGCTACTGACTATGCCCTTGCAAAGGCAGTGGAGTGGGGTGCGAAGGTCATATTATCAGTACCTTGCTGTCAGCATGAAGTGAATCGCCAGATAAGAAATGAACTGCTGGAGCCGGTGCTGAAGTATGGCATCCTAAAGGAGAGAATGTCTGCCTTGATAACAGACGGAATCAGAGCTAATCTTTTAGAAAGTATGGGATATGAGACTCAGCTTCTGGAGTTTATAGATATGGAGCATACTCCTAAGAATCTGCTTATCAGAGCTGTGAAGACTGGCAATAAGAAAGACGGAAAAAAAGCGGCTGAGCTTATGGAAGCACTACATATAAATCCTGCTTTAGACAGACTTCTGGCGTTACATGCCGAAAATTAAGGGGAGAAAAAATGATAAAATTTCTACGTAAAGCGGTGATTCTCCTGTTTGTTTTTGTATTAGGGGTGGCAGGAAGCTCTTTTTTACTGAATAGTGAGACTACTGATGACCGTTCTGATATGAATGATTCAGTTTTTCCGGAAGTAATGGTTGATTTTAATGGTAATTATGCAAACAGGATGTACGGATATGCACAGCCAATGCAGTCGGATTTTACAAGGGATAGTGTGACACCTATTGATACATCCAAGGAATTGTCTTTTGCTATAAACCCATATGATACAAATGTGAAAAGTTTATCATACGAAATACGTACCTCAGATGGCAGTAAAGTGCTTGAGAACCGTAAAATTAAAAATCTGGGTAAGCAGAATAGTTACCTGACTGCAACAATCAAGCTGAGCAGTGATCTTCTGATGAATCAAGAGTATTCATTGCAGTTATCTATAGAGACAAATAAGGGAACTGCTTATTATTATACGCGAGTGGTTTCCAGATCTAATGTTAATACTGCACAGTATGTGAAATTCGTCACAAGCTTTTATGAGAAGTGTATGGACAAGACTTCGGCAGAGGATTTAACTGCTTATTTGGAACCGGATACATCTAATACCTCCATTAATTATACGGATATTAATATTAATTCTACATTTGCACAGATCAGCTGGGGAAATTTGAATCCGCAGATATACAGAAGCGGAATTCCGGTGGTAAAAGATATCAATGAAACAACAGCAAGCCTGTCTATTGAGTATCAGATTGCAGCACTGGATGAAAATGGAAATCAGGAAATCTATGATGTAACAGAATTTTATCGAATGCGTTATACAGAAACCAGAATTATGCTTCTGGATTTTAAGCGAAGTGCCTCTCAGGTATTTAAAGAAAGTTCCATTGGTATTTCTGATAAGGGATTGCTTCTTGGTGTACGAAATAAGAATGTGGAATACATGATGAATGAGAACGCAGGTGTCCTTGCTTTTGTACAGGAAGGAGATTTGTGGTCTTACTCACCTGACGATGGAAAGTTTTCCAGAATTTTCAGCTTCAGGAAGGAAACGGACGGGGATTTCCGAGATTCCAGATATCAGCATGATATTAAGATCATCAGGGTGGAAGACAACGGAGATGTGGATTTTGTTTTATATGGATATATGAACCGTGGTGTACGGGAAGGTTATTGCGGTATTTGCGTATATCATTACAGCAATGACCAGAATGTGGTAGAGGAGAAAGTATTTATTCCATCTACTGAATCCTACGAATTTCTGAAGGAAGATCTTGGTACATTGTCTTATGTAAGTACGGAGAATTCCCTTTATCTGTTATTTGCAAAAAAACTTTATAGGATAAACATATCAGATGGAACCAGCGAGGTGCTGGATGAAGGAATTCGTACAGAGGATTTCGCAGTTTCCGATACCGGTGCTCATGCTGCCTGGGTGATTCAAGAAGGCGAAGGTGCGGGAAATATAAAAGAAATCAATTTTGAAACTCTGGAGACCAGAACCTTGGCACCATCACAGGGACAAACCCTGACACTGACTGGATTTATGAATGAAGATCTCATTTATGGAATTGTAGTAGATGGTGATGTGCTCACAGACAGTAATGGACATGAGATAACCGGAATCCATACTATTCGTATCGAAGGATTTGACGGAACTCTAAAAAAGGAATATCATCAGGATGGACTGTATGTAACGGATGTTACTATGGGAAATACTATGATGGAATTTGAATTGTCCAAGAAATCCAAAAAGGGGTATAAGATAGTAAGTAAGGATAATATTCTGAATAATACAAAGGCTTCATCTAATACAGTGTCTGTGGAACTGGTCAGTAACTCAAGAACAGGAACCCAGGTGAGACTGGCGTTGGACGAAGAGCCTGAAATACAGGATCCTCTGGTAGTCTATGCTAAAATGAAAAATGTAGAAGATGATCGTATTGTTCTGGATACACAGATTCCGGAAGATGATATTTACTACGTTTACGCTAAGGGTGGTCTGGATGGTACCTTTACAGATCCGGCACTCGCAGTTTTGAGGGCAGATGAGCAGACTGGTGTTGTGCTGAATCGTGCCCAGCAATATGTATGGGAACGCGGTAATAAAAAAACTAAGCTGACTCTTAATCTGGAGGATATTCCGGAAGCAATAAAGAGCGCATCATTAGATACGAATGCGTTGCAGGAGGCACTTGGAGATGAGGGAACGATCATAAATCTGTCGGGTTGTACTCTGGACAGTGTGTTGTATGAGATCAGTGCTCAGAGACCAGTGGTGGCTAAGACTGGAGAGGGTACCAGCGTAGTGATCGTAGGATATGATGAGTACAATACTTACTTATATGATCCGCAGAAAAAAGAAACATATCCATATGGTATGAATGACAGCACAGAATTATTTGAAAAGGTTGGAAATATTTTTATCAGCTATATAGAGAATGTAAGTTATTAAAATGATAAAAAATAAAGCAACAGGAAAGGATATAGAAATGTTAAGCGAGAATATTAAAAAACTGGTACAGTACGGAATTGAGACAGGTTTGACACCCGCCTGCGAGAAAAACTACACAACAAATCTTCTTTTGGATGTTTTTAAGGAAGATGAGTACACAGAACCAACCGAGGAATATTCTAATATCAATCTGGAAGAGGTTCTGAAGGAACTTCTGGATGAAGCTGTAGAACGTGGCCTGATTCAGGATAGTGTGGTTTACAGAGATCTGTTTGATACCAGACTGATGAATTGCCTTATGCCTCGTCCTGCTCAGGTGCAGAAGACTTTCTGGGAAGAATATGAAGAATCTCCAGAAAAGGCAACTGATTATTTCTACAAGTTAAGCCAGGACAGCGACTATATCCGCCGCTATCGAGTGAAAAAGGATCAGAAATGGAAGGTTGCTTCTCCTTATGGACAGATTGATATTACAATTAATCTTTCCAAGCCGGAAAAGGATCCAAAAGCTATTGCGGCAGCCAAGCTTGTAAAATCAAGCAGTTACCCGAAGTGTCTTCTTTGCCCGGAGAATGAGGGATATGCAGGGCGTGCCAATCATCCGGCGAGAGAAAATCACAGAATTATTCCGATTACTATTAACGACAGCCCGTGGGGTATGCAGTATTCTCCTTATGTATATTATAATGAGCACTGTATCGTTTTTAATTTCCAGCATACACCGATGAAGATTGAGAGAAATGCTTTTATCAAGCTGTTTGATTTTGTAAAGCTGTTCCCGCATTATTTCCTTGGATCTAATGCAGATCTGCCGATCGTAGGCGGCTCCATTTTAAGTCATGATCATTTCCAGGGAGGACATTATACCTTTGCTATGGCAAAGGCTGAAATCGAAAAATATGTAACAATCCCTGGCTATGAGGATGTGGAGGCTGGTATTGTTAAATGGCCGCTTTCTGTACTTCGTATCCGTCATAAAGATGAGAAGAGGCTGGTTGATCTGGCAACACATGTTCTGGAGGTGTGGAGAGGATATACAGATGAAGCTGCATTTATTTTTGCAGAGACAGATGGGGAGCCTCATAATACTATTACTCCAATCGCTCGTAAGAATGGAGATATGTATGAACTGGATCTGACTCTCAGAAATAATATTACAACAGAGGAAAATCCTCTTGGTGTATATCATCCACATGCACAGTACCATCATATTAAGAAAGAAAATATTGGTTTGATCGAGGTTATGGGACTTGCTGTTCTTCCTGCGAGATTGAAGGAAGAGCTGGAGCTTCTGGCTGAATATATTCTGGAGGGTAAGGATATTGCTTCTAATGAGAAGATTGAAAAGCATGCTCAGTGGGTAAGTGAGTTCCTTCCGAAATATGACAGCCTTAATAAGGACAATATTGAAGAGGTTCTCCACAAGGAAGTCGGAGAGGTATTTGTACATGTTCTGGAGGATGCTGGCGTTTATAAATGTACAGAAGAGGGCAGAACAGCATTCATGCGTTTTATTAATGCCCTGTAAAAACGTTCAAAACAGCTTCTTCAGAGACGTGAAAGCAGAGGAGTGCTTATGAAAAATATAATAAAAAGAAAAAACAGGATTTTCTGGATGCTGTTAGCTGTAATGCTGATTTTTTCAGGCATATCATTAAAAAATGATGGAGGTCTTTGTGCTGGAGGCACTCAATCAGTGCAGGCTGCGTCCAGGAATGTAGTTGTCAGGTTCTGGAGTTCGAATGGGAAAAAGTCTTATAACCAGCTGCGAGTTAAAGTGAACTCCGGAAAAAAGATTAAACTTCCGGCAGTTCCGTCAGTTACCGGTTATCAGAATCTGGGCTGGTCAACAAAGAAAAATGATACTCAGGCTATGTATAAAGCAGGAAAGTACATTCGTGTGAAGAAAAACATAAGTCTGTATGCTGTTCGGAAGAAAGTTGGTACTTGCAAGATATATTTTTACGACAACAATGGTACTGCCAGCAATGTGTTTAAGAAGCTGAATAAATCAGTTACCAAAAACGGATACTTTGTTCTGCCAGAGCTTCCGGTAAAAGATGGTTATGAGGCTGTGGGCTGGAGCACAAGGAAGAATGCTTCTGAAGCAACATATACAGAAGGAAAGAAGATTCGAGTGAAGAAAGCTCTGAAGCTATATGCTGTATATGAATCGTTGGAAAGTTTTACAGTAACTCTTTGTAAAAACGATGGTACTATGTACCAGACTGACGATGTGTCAGCGGGCACTTCTTATACGCTTCCGTCTGTGAGAAATGCAGCTGGATATACTTTTATGGGCTGGGACATTCAACCAAGGAAGAGTGTTGCCCCTCGTTATGAAGCCGGGGATACGGTTACTGTAAATTCCAATCTGACACTTTATGCAGTGGTATTTAACCGAAGCAACGAAGAAGAACTGGGAGCAGCTGATCTGATGGCTGCCAGTGGCTGGAAACTGGGAAATGGAAGCACCAGCCGCGGATATAATCATGTGATATTTGTAGGTGATTCCAGAACCTATCGTATGTGGATTACTTTGCAGAGAATGCTAGGTACAGATTCCAATGTTTTGCGGGATGTTGATTTTGTGTGCGCAGAGGGAAAAGGACTTGAATGGTTGAAAGCAGAGGGAATGAATTCTATTCTTTCTATTGCGGAACAGAATTATTCTGTGCTGAAGCCGACGGCTGTTATTTTTAATCTGGGAGTAAATGACCCGGGAAATGTGTATAATTACGGGGAATACTATCAGGAAATTGCCGGAAGTCTTCAGAAAAAGAACTGTAAATTGTTTTTTATGTCTGTAAATCCAGTGAACAGCAAGACCATTGAGTATGAGAAAAGAAATGCAATCCGGAAGGAAGAAGTGATCCGTAGATTTAATTCTATATTAAGCAGCAGTTTAAACACCACTTACCAGTATATTGACACATATACTTATTTGATGAACAGTGGCTATGGAACTAATCTTGGCGGAGCGGGAGAGGATGTGGCTATAGATGATGGCCTTCATTTTACCACTAAGACCTACAAACGCATTTTTAAATTCTGTCTGGATTACCTTACAATGCATTAAAAACATAAGATAATCTTCTAAGGAGAAGATCTTTGCCAGAGGGTATTACTCTCAAATACAGGTTACAGGCCGCGGGCATTTTTGTAACCGGCAGAGGTCTTCTTTTTATATCAACATCAAAAATATCCTTGCGCGAATAAAGGGAATAGTCTATACTATAGAGAAATAAGTGTTTGGAATAATGAGGAGAAAGAGGAACTAATTATGAAACTTACAACGGTAAAAGAGATTTACAGAGAGCGGGAGAAATACCTGGACAAAGAGATTACAGTAGGCGGCTGGGTACGAAGCGTTCGTGATTCCAAGACATTTGGGTTTGTAGTTCTCCATGACGGAACTTATTTTGAAACCCTTCAAATCGTATATCATGATACAATGGACAATTTTGCAGAGATTTCCAAGCTGAATGTTGGTGCAGCAATTATTGTAAAAGGAACTCTGGTAGCTACTCCGCAGGCGAAGCAGCCATTTGAGATCCAGGCCACAGAGATTTCAGTAGAAGGAGCTTCAGCACCGGATTATCCACTTCAGAAGAAGCGTCACAGTCTTGAGTATCTGAGAACGATCACACATCTTCGTTCCCGAACAAATACATTCCAGGCTGTATTCCGTATACGTTCCCTTTGCGCATATGCAATCCATAAATTCTTTCAGGAGAGAGGCTTTGTATATGTACACACTCCACTGATTACAGGAAGTGACTGCGAGGGTGCAGGTGAGATGTTCCAGGTTACTACAATGGATCTGAATAACATCCCTACTGATGATAAGGGAAATATTGATTATGCTCAGGATTTCTTTGGCAAAGAGACTAATCTGACAGTAAGTGGTCAGCTGAATTGTGAGACCTTTGCACAGGCGTTCCGTAACGTATATACATTTGGACCGACCTTCCGTGCAGAGAACTCTAACACTACACGTCATGCTGCAGAGTTCTGGATGATAGAACCGGAGTGTGCATTTGCTGATCTTGAGGATAATATGAATCTTGCAGAAGCTATGCTGAAGTATGTGATCGGCTATGTATTGGAGAACGCTCCAGAGGAGATGAACTTCTTTAACTCTTTCGTAGACAAAGGCCTTCTGGACAGACTGAATCATGTTGTAAGCTCTGAATTTGGTCGTGTTACTTATACAGAGGCAATTGAGATTCTTGAGAAAAATAACGACAAATTTGATTATAAAGTATCCTGGGGATGCGATCTGCAGACAGAGCATGAACGTTATCTGACAGAGCAGATCTTTAAGAAACCTATTTTTGTTACAGATTATCCTAAGGAAATCAAAGCGTTCTATATGAAGGCGAATGAAGATGGAAAAACTGTTGCAGCTATGGATTGCCTGGTTCCTGGAATTGGTGAAATCATCGGCGGAAGCCAGAGAGAGGATGACTATGGCAAGCTGAAAGCACGTATGAACGAGCTTGGACTGAATGAAGCAGATTACGATTTCTATCTTGATCTGCGTAAATATGGTTCTACACGTCATTCCGGATTTGGTCTGGGATTTGAGCGTTGCGTAATGTATCTCACAGGTATGGGTAACATCCGTGACGTGATTCCATTCCCGAGAACAGTTAATAACTGTGATTTATAAAATGAGGTAAAAGAATGAGATTTATTCATCTTGCAGATGTGCATCTTGGGGCAGTGCCGGACAGGGGCTGTCCGTGGAGTGAAAAGCGGGAGAATGAAATCTGGGAAACATTCCGCCGGGTTATTGCGGGCATCCGCGACAATCCGGTGGATTTGTTATTTATAGCCGGAGATTTGTTCCATCGACAGCCGCTTCCAGAAGATTTAAAAACGGTAAATAATTTATTTGCCGGAATACCGGAAACCAGAGTTTATCTGATGGCAGGTGACAGTGATTATCTGAAGGCAGATTCTTTTTACAGAGGTTTTTCCTGGGCACCGAATGTGACTTTTTTTTCAGAAGAGAAGGTTACTTGCGTAAAGGATCTGAAATCAGATGTATACGTTTATGGGATGAGCTATGAGCATCCTCAGATTGCAGAACGTTTGTACGATAATATCAGGCCTGTTTTACGAGAAGGTGTGCATATTCTCATGGCTCATGGCGGTGATGAAGGCCATTGTCCTGTAAATGTGCCTGCCCTTGCAGGCGCCGGATTTGACTATATTGCCCTTGGACATTTACATACACCCCAGAGTATTACCCGGGATACAGCTGCCTATTGTGGAGCGCCAGAGCCGGTAAGCAGTAACGATTTCGGTAAGCACGGCTATATTGAGGGAAGAATAGAGAATGGCCGGGTAAGAACCAGATTTGTTCCGTTTTCTACACGGATATACAGCCAGCTTCTTATCAATGTAAATGAAGAAAGTACTCAGCTTTCCGTAGAAGAAGCGCTGAAGGATGAAATATTTAAAAGAGGCGGCCTGAATATATACCGGGTAATTCTTCAAGGGAAAAGAAAGCCGGAGCTGTTTCTGATTCCGGAGAAATTAAAATCCTTTGGGAATATTACAGAGGTGCTGGATGAAACAAGACCTGCCTATGATCTGGAAAATTTGCAGAATAAATATGCAGGAACGCTGATCGGTGAGTATATTCGCTTCTTTCTGGAAAAAAACAGGAATACGGTGGAAGACAAGGCTTTGTATTATGGTTTGCAGGCTTTGCTAGAGACAAGGCACTCCAGTTGATGCGTATTGTTTAAAAAGTAATAGAAAACATGTAAATGCGTAATGTATGTGCGAGGGAACAACGTAATATGATTTTAAAACGCATACTAATAAATAATTTTGGTGGAATTCGTGACAAAAGCATAGAGCTATCCTCAGGGGTAAATGTGATTTGCGGGATGAACGAAGCTGAAAGAAATATTGTGTTTATTTTTATAAAAAATATGTTTTTTGGAATGCCGGAGGAAAGGCTGAAGAACAGATTTTTTGAAGGGATAGACAGCGGTACTTCACAGGAAAAATATGGTGGAGTTATATGGTTTCAAAGTGAGGGGAAAAGCTACCGTCTAACCCGGGAATTTGGCGGAGAGATCCATAATTGTGAACTGCTTTGTGAAGATAATGGCGCACTTGTGGATGGCGATAAGGGCGCTCTTCAAACTATTCTTGGGGGAGTTGGTGAAGCCTGGTTTGATAATGCAGTAATGGTTGAACCGCTTTATGGACGTTCTTCCAGGGAAATGGCAAGAGAGATTCAGAGCAAGCTTGCTGTTCTGGGGAAAAGCGGAGATGAATTGCTGGATCTAGGAAGAACAGATCAGATGCTGAAAATGTGGCGGAAGGGTTACCTTACCCAGAAGGAACGCGGCCAAAAGGGAATTTATAAAGAGCAGGAGAGGCTCACTCAGGAATTAGAGAGCCTGGAGAAGGAACTGAATGAGCTGCGGGGGCAGAAGAACCAGATGGTTCAGGCTCAGGCGAAAATTCATTCCACAGCAGGAAAAGAAGAGGAAGTGGAGCTTGAAGAACAGCTTCAGGCCATTGAGAAAAAGAATCTTGGAATGGTGATTGCAGGGATTCTTGCTGTTATTGTGGGAATTGTAGGAATTATCGGAAGATTCCAGTTAACAGATGAAATGTCCAAAATGGGAATGAATGTGTGCATTGCAGCAGCAGTAGCGGCTGTTGTTTATACCCTTACAGCAAGAAGAAAGCTTCGCATGGAATTTGTAAGGCAAAAGAAGAAAAAGATTTATCTTCAGTCCCAGCAGGAGAAACTGAAACTAAGCAAAGCAGATATTAATGAGATATATCGTGAGAAGCTGACGGCTTTTACTAACTTACAGAACGAGTATCAGGAATATCAAGCTGAAACTTCCCTTCCAACATGTGAAGATTTGGAAATTCAGGCGTTGAATCTGGCTATGGACACTATAAAAGAGTTATCAAGAAACATTTATCTGCAGAAGGGGAGAAAGATACGCGTACTGGCATCCAGAAACCTTAGAGAGCTTACAAATGGGAAGTATATGGAATTCTATGGCGATGAGGGACAAAGCATAGAGCTGAGCCAGGCAGAGGGCACCATTCTGGCAGAGAATCTGGAAGCAGAAGACCTTGAAATGCTATATTTTTCTATTCGAATGGCAGCAGGAGAATTGCTTATGGGCGAAAAGTCCTTCCCGGTTGTTTTGGATAATATTTTTCATGGAGAAAATGCGGGAAATCTTACTGCAATTGTTAAATGGCTGAATGAACAGCCACGACAGGTACTGCTTTTCACAGATGATAAAGCTACTGTCTGAATAAAATAAAAAAATTCATACTAAAGACAAAACGAGGCTGACACCAAAAATGTCAGCCTCAAGTTTATTTATAGATTATTTATTTCTCATACTGAGCCATATAATTGTTTACGCAGCGCTTGATTCTGTCAACCGGGTTCAGCAGATGGCTTACAGACATGTCATGATTCAGAGTATCAATGATCAAGGCAATGTACTTGCTCATATCACAGGAAATGTAATATGGTTTTGAAAGAAGCTCATCAGACTGGTATACCATATTGGTAGTGAGAAGCTTATCAAATACACCTGCGGCATGTGCCTCATCAAATTTCTTAAGATTGTCTGTAAACAGTCCAAAGGTAGAACAGAGATAAATTCTGCCGGCACCTCTTTCCTTCAGAAGAGAAGCTATTTTCAGAATTGTCTCTCCGGAAGAAATCATGTCGTCAATGAGAATCATATCCTTGCCTGCTACGTTTGGTCCAAGGAATTCGTAAGCTGCAACAGGATGTCTGCCACCAATATTTTTGGAATAATCAAGGCGCTTATAATACATACCCATATCAACGCCAAGAATGTTTGCAAGGTAAATTGCACGGCTCATGCTGCCCTCATCCGGGCTGATGATCATGAAATGCTCATTATCAATATGAAGTCCCTGCTCATGATTCAGAAGAGCCTTGATAAACTGATAAGAAGGCTGGACTGTCTCGAATCCATGAAGTGGTGTGGCGTTCTGAATCTGAGGATCATGTGCGTCAAAGGTGATGATATTCTCAACGCCCATATTGATCAGTTCATGAAGGGAAGTAGCACAGTCAAGAGATTCTCTTCCGATACGCTTGCTCTGACGTCCTTCATACAGGTATGGCATAATTACATTCACACGGCGGGCTTTACCTCCGATTGCTGCAATTACACGCTTCAGATCCTGATAATGATCATCAGGAGACATCAGGTTGGTATATCTGCCGATTGGGTAAGAGATATTGTAGTTGCATACATCTACAAGAACGTAAATGTCATCGCCTCGTACAGATTCAGTGATCACACATTTACCCTCACCAGAACCGAAACGTGGATTTTGGACCTTAATTGTATAGGAATCTCTCTTGTATCCTTCAAAGGCGAAAGAATCTGATTCTGAATGCTCGCGCTCCTTACGCCACTTAACGAGCCATTCATCAACCTTCTGTCCAAGGCTCCTGCAGCTTTCCAAAGGAACTAATCCTAGTCTTCCAACGGGAAGTGTAGTCAATTCTTCTTGTGCCATTCTTTAATTTCCTCCTAAAAATATTTTCTGAACACGGATGTCTTTTCCCACAAGTTTGGTCATGTGATAATTGCTGGCAATACGGGAAAAGGTTCTCTCAGAGTAAGTTGCTGAGAAATCCTCCAGTTTCAGGTTTGTGGAAATGATAGTAGATTTTTTGCGCATGATCCGTTCATTAATGCACAGAAAAAGCTGTGAGGATACAAAGCTGTTAGTAAGCTCTGTGCCAAGATCATCAATGATAAGAAGATCACAGTCAAAAATCGGTTCATCATCGGGAGCGTCGCTCTTTCTGGAAAAAGCAGATCCCGCAAGAAAATCAAAAAGATCAAATGCGGAAAAATACAGTACGCAATGTGCGCTGTCCAGAAGTTCATGAGCAATGCAATGGGAAAGAAAGGTTTTGCCTACGCCGGTATCACCATAGAACAGCAAATTCTGGAAAGAATCGTCAAAATTTGCTACAAAATCCCTGGCAAGCTTATAAGCACGGCGGGCAACCTCGCGCTCCGTTTGTCCCATAGAATCATCTGTTATTGTATCAGAATAAAAGTCAAATGAAAAGTGGTCAAAGTTCTCTTTTTCAAGAATTTCTTTTAAATTTGACTGGGTATACAGAAGTTCGATCTCTGCTTTCTTGAAACAGGAGCATTTCTGACTGCCAATATAGCCTGTATCCTGACAAAGTGGACAGGTATAACTCATCTCCAGATAGTCTGCCGGATAGCCGGAAGAGAGGAGAAGTGCAGTGCGCTCCTGGGAAAGCAGGGCAATATCGTTACGCAAATCGTCAATCCCGGTCTCCTGACGGCTGATCAGGGCTCGTGCCTTGCGGGCACTTAAGGTAGCTACTTCTTCGTCAATTTCGCGCAGGCGGGGGAGCTTCTCATAGGCTTCAGCCAGATGCTCCTCCTGGAGCCGGCGGTTCCTTGCCTGCCGACGGTTATATTCCCGCATTATAGTATCGTATTGGTAGTTCTGTAAGGGCATGTAAACTTCTCCTTCCAGGTTGTAAAATGCTTATTGGAAATAGATTTAATTTGGTTTATTAAGTAGTCTCTTCTCATATTCAGCGAAATCATAGTCACGCTGATGAAAATTATTGAACCGGTTAGGTGCGGAAGACTTGGGCTGCGCCTGTTTCGCAGCAGCTTTCTCCAGTTTACGCTTCTGATGCTGGGCATCCTGGAGACGAACATCCTCCTGTGTGCGGATATTTTTATCCTTCCATCGCTGAAGAATCTTGTCAGCATAAGGGAAGCTAGGCTGTCCAGTCTGCAGAATAGTCCGGGAACAGGCTTCCTGTATCAGCTCCATGGTAAAACCATAGTCCTTCATCCATGTGTTGATCAGGGAAATCTCTGCATCAGAAGGATTGCGGTTAGTAATGCCCATAGCTTTCAGAACGGAAAAATATTCTTTACTGTAGCGGGATGTGGAATCCTTCGCCATCTCAACGGTGGTGATTCCCTCCTCCTTCCAGGCCATAGCTACAGTTTCAATATATCTAATACTCCGGTGGTCACGACCTACACAGTACTCAATCAGATAATCAATTAAATCTACGGACATATGGAGCTCATCGTAGAAAAACAGAATCTTCCGTGTCTCTGTAGGCGTGAGTGTCTTGCCCAGATATTGCTCGGCAATATAAAGAAGCTGTATGATCTCTTCGTTCTGCTTCAATTCCTTCACACGATCCGGAGTGAGCGGTTTGCGCTCAGAAAGTGGCTTAGGAGAATCGGCAGCAGCGTGCACATCTGTGTCATAAGCTGGCAAAGAGTCAGCATTTTCGCTGGAGAAAACAGGGGGATAAAGCTTACCAGAGGCCACAGTAGCCAGTACACCCGGAACATCTGGTGCAGCCGGTTCGTTCCATGGTGTCTGCAAGGTGATTCCTGTAAGTGTAGTCTCCTCATATGAAAGGGAAACCAGCTTCTCATTCTCCCAGTATTTCAGCGCACGGAGAACATCTCCTTCAGTACAAAACAGGGAATCAGCCATCTGGGAAAGTCCAAATGTCTCCTCCGGTCTGTTAAGCATACGGAGCAGATAAATATAAACCTTTACAAATTCGCCGTTCGCCTTTGGCATAAAACAGTCAATAAAAATATTAGATAAAATAGTGGCATCGCTAAGCCCTGTACTATGTAACCTGATCATGAAAAGCTCCTTATCTGGGGAATACAAATGAATATATAAAACTCTGTCTTATGCTTTGAATTATAGCACACCCCCTTTTAAATTAGAATAGGAGATTTTTGAGCGGGTATTACGGGCAATGTGTGTGTATTACAATGTGGATAATGTGGATAATGTGGAAAGTAAGTTGCACATAATATTTATTGGAAACCATGAAATGGGGAAAAATAAAGAAAAACTGTGATTTTTGTCGATTACTGTCGTAGTATTATGTTAAGCACTTTATGCACAAAAGAATCCACATGGATCCAGATGTGAAAATGTGCATAAGCATGTGGATAATGTGGATAACTATAAAAATGCTTGAATTTACAAGCTTTTTTAGATGTGGATAAAATTTTTGCAAAAAGCAAAACAGCGGCTGCCAGGGGGAACCTGACAACCGCTGAAATTCTGAATAGGGATTATTTTCCAAGTAACTGTTCCCCGATTTTTACAACATCTCCAGCACCCATTGTGATCAACAGATCTCCGGCTTCGCAATTATTCAGCAGGAAGTTCTCAATCTCATCAAAGGTAGGAAAATATTCACATGGGGTTCCAAGCTCCTGGATCCTTGTCTGAAGATCCTGAGAAGAGATTCCGAGAGTATCGGTTTCTCTTGCTGCATAAATATCAGCCAGAACTACGTGATCCGCTAATTTAAGAGCCTGTGCAAACTCTGGAAGAAGAGCCTTGGTTCTTGTATAGGTATGAGGCTGGAATACGCACCAAAGCTTCTTATGCGGGTAATTGTGCGCAGCATTTAAGGTAGCCTGAATCTCTGTGGGATGATGTGCATAATCGTCAACAATGGTAACTCCTGCTACTTCACCCTTGTACTGGAAACGGCGGTCTGTGCCAGTGAAGCTGCCAAGACCTTTGACTGTTACTTCGTCAGGAATCTGAAGAAGGTGAGCCAGTGCAATAGCTGCCAGTGCATTGGAAACATTATGGCTGCCTGGAACCTTCAAATAGAAGCTGCCGGCCTTTTTACCATCCTTCAGAACTGTGAAGGACGCGTGTCCGTATTTATCATAGGTGATATCTGCGGCCTGATACTGTGCATCATGCTCCAGACCATATGTAATCACTTTACATGGAAGGTCTCTGATAATATCCTCATAGTGAGGTGTGTCAGCATTGATGATCAGCGCTCCGTCAGCAGGGAGCAGCTGGGCAAACCTGCGGAAAGAGTGGCGGATATCGTCAATATCCTTGAAAAAGTCCAGATGATCGGCATCAATATTCAGAATGATACTGATCTTTGGGAAAAAGCTTAAAAAACTGTTAGTATATTCGCAGGCTTCTGTGATAAAGGTTTCAGACTGTCCTACACGGATATTACCACCGATAGATGGAAGAATACCGCCGACACTGATAGTAGGATCTGCGTCTGCTTCCAGAAGAATCTGGGAAATCATGGAGGTGGTAGTGGTCTTTCCATGGGTTCCGGAAACAGCAATAGGAGTATCATAATTACGCATGATCTGTCCTAAGAGCTGGGCTCTGGTCAGCATGGGAATACCCTTTTCCACAGCAGTGGCATATTCCGGATTATCCGGATGGATGGCTGCAGTGTAAACTACAAGCTCTACATCGTCCGTAATATTGGAAGCACGCTGTCCGTAGAAAATACGTGCACCTTTCCTGGTGAGTGAATCGGTAAGGGGGCTTTCCTTGGAATCTGAGCCGGAAATCTTAAAATTCTCGCCGAGAAGAATCTCAGCCAGTCCGCTCATGCTGATTCCGCCAATACCGATAAAATGAATATGAAGCGGTTTATGAAAGTCTATCTGATACATATTAATCTCCTTATTAAAGTGATCATTTCTGCGGTAAAGTATATTACCGTTCCTGATCAAACTAATTATGTTTCATTTATTATACCCCGAACCGGCAAAAAAGCAAAGTATTTCTTTGACTTGTCTGTAGTATAAACAAAAAAAGTGCTTTAACACTGTACAAAATAAATAAAAAAATACAGATGCCTTGCAGTTTTTGTCGAAAAAACATGTACAATAACGATAAAAAAAACAAAATAATGCCAATTGTTTTGTAAAATATGTTCACTAAATATAAAAAGTATGGTATAATGATAAATCATAACTACAACAAGAGGTGATAGCATGATTAAAAAAGAAATGATTGCCATGCTCTTAGCCGGCGGCCAAGGCAGCAGACTTGGGGTACTGACAGAAAAAGTGGCCAAACCAGCAGTAGCTTTTGGAGGAAAATATCGTATTATCGATTTTCCATTAAGTAACTGTATTAATTCAGGAATTGATACAGTAGGAGTTCTGACACAGTATCAGCCTTTGAGGCTGAATACACATATCGGTATCGGCGTTCCGTGGGATCTGGACAGAAATGAAGGCGGCGTAACCGTTCTTCCACCTTATGAGAAGAGCACGAACAGTGAGTGGTACACAGGAACAGCCAATGCTATTTTCCAGAATATGGCGTATATGGAGCAGTACAATCCTGATTATGTGCTTATCCTTTCTGGAGATCATATATATAAGATGGATTACGAGGTTATGCTCGACTTCCATAAGGCAAATAAGGCTGATGTAACAATTGCCTGCATGCCTGTACCTATTGAGGAAGCCAGCCGTTTCGGTATTATGGTAACGGATGAGACCTTCCGTGTAACAGAATTTGAAGAGAAACCAGAGCACCCAAGCAGTAATCTTGCTTCTATGGGAATTTATATTTTCAGCTGGCCGGTTCTTAAGGAAGCTCTTTATGCGCTGAAGGATCAGCAGAGCTGTGATTTTGGTAAGCACATTCTTCCGTATTGCAAGGATAAGGGAGAACGTCTTTTTGCCTATGAATATAATGGCTATTGGAAAGATGTTGGAACACTTGGTTCTTACTGGGAAGCCAATATGGAGCTTATTGATATTATTCCGGAATTTAATCTCTATGAAGAATTCTGGAAAATTTATACCAAGGGCGATATTATCCAGCCACAGTATATTTCAGAAGACGCAGTTGTGGACAGATGTCTTGTAGGAGAAGGCGCTGAAATATATGGCGAGGTACATAATTCTGTAATCGGACCGAATGTTGTGATCGGAAAGGGCAGCGTGATCAGGGATTCCATTATCATGCGGAATACAACTCTGGGTGAAAATGTGGATATGGAAAAGGCAATCGTGGCAGAAGATGTAACCATTGGTAATAATGTGGTTCTGGGCTGCGGCGAGGAAGCGCCTAATGTGAAGAAGCCTGCTGTATATGCATTTGGCATTGCGACCATAGGAGAGGGCTCCGTGATTCCGGACAATGTTAAGATTGGAAAGAATACGGCGATTTCCGGTGTGACTGTTCCGGCAGATTATCCGGAGGGTATCCTGGAAAGCGGACAGGTAATTGCAGCAAAGGACGGTGACAAAGCATGAGAGCAATTGGAATTATTTTAGCCGGTGGTAATAATAACCGCATGAGAGAATTATCAGATAAGAGGGCAATTGCGGCAATGCCTATTGCCGGAAGCTACAGAAGTATAGACTTTGCCCTGAGTAATATGGCGAATTCCCGTATCCAGAAGGTAGCGGTACTGACACAGTATAATGCACGCTCCCTGAATGAGCATTTAAGCTCATCCAAGTGGTGGGATTTTGGAAGAAAGCAGGGCGGTCTTTTTGTATTCACTCCTACTATCACCAAAGAAAATGGTTTCTGGTATCAGGGAACAGCAGATGCTATCTATCAGAATCTCAGTTTCCTGAAGAACAGCCATGAGCCATACGTTGTTATCGCTTCCGGTGACTGCGTTTATAAAATGGATTACAATAAGGTTCTGGAATATCATATTGCGAAACGTGCAGATATTACAGTTGTATGCACATCCTGCCAGGATCCTTCTGAGGTAGAGCGGTTTGGTGTGCTGCGCATGAATGAGGATTGCAGAATCGAGGAGTTTGAGGAGAAGCCGATGGTTTCTCCATATAATACCATTTCTACAGGTATTTATGTGATCCGAAGAAGACAGCTGATCGAGCTTATTGAGAAAGCTGCACAGGAAGGCCGTAATGATTTTGTAAAGGATATTCTGATTCGTTATAAGAATCTAAAGAGAATTTACGGATATAAGATTGACAACTACTGGAGTAATATTTCCACAGTTGAATCTTACTATAAAACCAATATGGATTTCCTGAAACCGGAAATTCGTAATTACTTCTTTAAACAGGAGCCAGCAGTTAAGACTAAGATCGATGATCTTCCACCGGCTAAATATAATCCTGGTGCAGAGGTTAAGAACTCTCTGATTTCCAGTGGATGTATTGTGAACGGTGCTGTTGAGAATTCTGTTTTGTTTAAGGATGTATATGTTGGAAATAATTGTGTGATCAAGAATTCTGTAATTTTGAATGATGTATATCTGGGGGATAATACACATATCGAGAATTGTATTGTTGAGAGCAGGGGCACAATCAGAGCCAATTCTTACTACAGCGGTGATGGAGAAGTGAAAATTGTTGTAGAAAAGAATGAAAGATATAATATATAAAAGACTTTAAAGCGCATCAAATGCGATTAAGAGGAAAGGGGCAGCAAAAAGATGAACATTACAGACGTACGGGTGAGAAAGGTTGCGAAGGAGGGGAAGATGAAAGCCGTAGTTTCTATCACTATTGATGAAGAATTTGTAGTACATGACATCAAAGTGATCGAGGGCGAGAAGGGGCTTTTCATCGCAATGCCAAGCCGTAAAGCAACCGATGGAGAATACAGGGATATTGCACATCCTATTAATTCTTCCACTCGTGACAAGATTCAGACAATCATTCTCGAGAAATATCAGGAGGCTGCAGCAGAGGGAGAAGCTGCTGTATAAGTCTTAAGGTGGTTTTTACAGCCCTGCATTTTGTGAAGAAATTCATGAAATGTAGGGCCTTTTTTGATGCATGGGGAATATGTCTGCTAAAGCAGATGGTATCCGACGTTCTAATACAATGATATGAGTGTCAAAAGGTCTTTTGACACTGGTATCATACAATAAATATTACACAAATGTTACAAAAGTTAAATAAAAGTGTTGAAAAAATTACAAAATGTGATATACTTAACCTGCTAAAAAGATAATGAGGTGTTTACATAGATGAGAATGAAAAGGATTTTTACGTTACTGTTAACCGGTATGATAGCGGTGTCTGCCCCGGCTTCTGTATATGCTTCCTCTACAGAAGAGCAGCTTGCAGACGCTCAGGCGCGGAAGGAATCAGCTCAGGCTGAGCTTGCACAGGCTCAGGCGAATATGTCCTCTCTGGAGAGCAAGAAGCAGGAACTTGAGAGTTATCTTGCTGATTTGAATAACCAGTATACAGAGCTTACGAACAGTGTTTCTGATCTGGGAATCCAGGCGGCAGAGAAAGAAGAGCAGCTGAAAACCCTGAATGCACAGCTTGAAGAAGCTAAAGCTACAGCTGATAAGCAGTACGGAGATATGAAAAAGCGTATTGTATATATGTATGAGAATGGAAGCGCTTCTATGCTGGAGCTGCTTTTGTCTTCGGAGGATCTGGCACAGTTTCTGAACCGTGCAGAGAATATTGCCCAGATTTCCCAGTACGACAGAGATATGCTCGATAAATATAAAACTCTTCAGGCAGAGATTAAGGAACAGGAAACTCAGGCAGAAGAGGAAGCCCAGGCTATTAATGAGCTTCTGGCAGAGAAGTCAGCTAAGCAGCAGGAAGTACAGGCTCTGACTGCAAGTGCCAGCGAGAACCTTCAGTCTTATATCTACCAGATAGGAGCAAGTCAGGAAGAAATCAGCGCTTTAAATGCGCAGATTGACAGTGCAGACAGCAGTATATATAGCCTGCTGCAGGCTGCTGAAGCTGAGAAAGCAGCAGCTGAGGTTGTTGCTGCCCAGGAAGAAAGTGCTTCTGCGGAAGATTACAGCGGAACAGATAGCGATTATAGTGAAGCAGATAGTGAATCCGCTGGTGATTATACAGAGTCCTCCGATAGCGCAGATAGTTCTGAAAATGTTTCCGAGAGTGGAAGCAGTTCCTCTTCTCAGGGAACTTATCTTGGTAACTTCACACTGACAGCATACTGCAATTGTGCACAGTGCTGTGGAACGGCCGGGAATCTTACTGCCAGTGGAACCGTTCCGGCAGCAGGAAGAACTGTTGCCATGGCAGGAGTACCTTTTGGAACACAGCTTCTGATCAATGGAAATGTGTATACTGTTGAAGATCTTGGAACTCCATATGGACATGTGGATATTTTCTTTAACAGCCATTCTGAAGCACTTGCATTTGGATTACAAAGTGCAGAAGTTTACAGATTGAATTAAGAAAAAATATGCCCTGACAGGCAGATGAGTCAAATTAGATTGTGAATATCCGATTTGACCTGTCTTGTCAGGGCATTTGTTTACAATGAGATATGTATGTTACGAAGTAGGAGCTTATAAATAGGGGTCTCCTGGAATTTCCGGATAACTTCCCATTCCGATCAGCAGCTCCAGGCCAATCTGTCTTGCCTGAAGTACAGCCTCTTTTACAGCACTGGCATCTCCTGAGATGGCAAGGATAACCTCATTGGAATGGCTTGTACCTATGCTTGGTGTCATATATCGTGTAATATGAACTGCGGAAGCCTTCATTGCAGTATCTGCCATCACAAGGCCGATGGCTGCCGGAGAACCTGCCATGAATCCGAAAGCTTCCCCTGGAACTGCGTTAAAAGCCATAGCAAGAGCACCTCCTGCATTTGCTGAAAATGCAAATTCCAGATGACCGGATTCACTGATATATAACTCTCCTGCATATTTATTAGTTAATTCCAATGCAAGAGAAATGGCGTGGCGGACATCAGAAACATCATTTCCACCAATCACGATATAATTGCCGTGACCACCCCAACCCTTGGTATCACGTGGGAATTCGATAGAAAGAACCTCTGTGCCTGTGGCTTTCACTGCATCATCAACAGCAGTGATCTGACCTGCTGCACCTGTACGGGAACTGAAAAGTCCCAGGGTGTGATAGTGTGTTCCTATATTCATTTCTTTTAAAAGAGTATCGTCTACTCCTGAAATCACAAGTCCGATGGTATCCAGAACTGCAGTCCCCACAAATTCTGTGCGGGCACATTTGGTACTGATACTGTGTACATCCATGAGAAAAACCTCCATAGCATTACTTTTCTTTAGTTTAACATGATTAAGGAAAATTGAAAAGCTGTTTATCTATAATATTGCGCCTGCGCCATCCATAGCTGGAAATATTTCCCGCTTTTATCTGCAACAAGTTCCTGGTGAGTTCCTGTCTGAATCACAGTTCCTTCATGAAATACAACAATTTTATCGCAAAATTTGCAGGAAGACAGACGATGACTGATATAAATGGCAGTTTTATCGCCTGTTATTTCATTAAATTTTTCATATATTTCAGCTTCCGCAATGGGATCAAGGGCAGCTGTTGGCTCATCTAATATAATAAAAGGAGCATTTTTATAAAGAGCTCTTGAAATAGCTATCTTCTGAGCTTCTCCTCCGGAAATGATAATTCCCTTTTTATTAAAATCCTTGTAGAGATAAGTTTCCAGACCTTCTGGCATTGTGGAAAAGCGATTGTAAAATCCGGATTTCTTCAGAGCACTTTTTACTTCTTCTTCGTCATAATTGGTTTTGGCGGCTACATTTTCCCCAAGAGTCAGGGAAAAGAGTTTGAAGTCCTGAAATACCACGGAAAAAACCATCATATATTCTTTATAATTATATTTTCGGATATCGATTCCGTTAAGAAGAATTTTTCCTTCTGTAGGATCGTAAAGCCGACACAGGAGCTTGATGAACGTAGTCTTTCCGCTTCCATTCATACCAACGACAGCCAGCTTCTGACCAATTTCAAATTTCATATTAATATTTCGGAGGGCATATTGTTCACATCCCGGATATCGGAAAGAAACATTTCGAAATTCTATTTCATACTTTCGGTCGCTGCGTTTTTCGGTAGTCAGGCTTCCTTGATACATGTTATTGGGAATGTCCAGAAATTCAAATGTCTGTTTCAGAAAAATAGCATTGTTTTGCATATCTTCAATGGTGGAGATACAGCCGGATACGCTTAAATATACTTTCGTAACCGAGGAAATATATTTTGTAACTGCTCCGATTCCAAAGGCACTTGCCCAGGCTTTCAGGCATACAAAAACATAGACAATCCCTGTGAAAATTACAGATACTGCGGAAGAAGCCGCCATGTAAAATCCAACAGGTCCCTTTCCATATCTGGCAAATAATCCCTTGGAACCGAAATGATTTTCTTTGCTCAGATTATGCTTTTCGCATATTTTTTCCTGTTGGTAAATCCGCATATCCGCTGCCTTTTTGCTGTCATAACCCAGACGTCCGTAATATGCAAATAACCGATTGGAAAAGGTATGCAGATCTGCAACTCTGGCCCAGTATTTTCCTGCCTTTCCAGCGAGTACAGGCGAAAACCAGGTAATCAGTAGCATAACAGAAATTATGGCTGTTACACATACCGGATTGTTAAGAAAAACAAGTTTTTCTGCGGTTTTTGGAACCTGACTGGTGAAAAGGGAAATGGTCATGGA
>CAKRVL010000011.1 GCA_934408705.1 uncultured Blautia sp.
GCTCTTACAGATGCTCAGAAAGAGCTTGTAGAGGGAGAAGAAGCCAGCCCAGAGTATTTCGGACGTGACACAGGTGACGCATCCAAGGATGATCCTCGTAACCAGGATGAGATTGGTGAGAATGAACTTCTTGTTGTAAGCTTTGGTACTTCCTTTAACGACAGCCGTGTAGAGGATATTAAGGGAATCGAGGATAAGCTTGCAGAAGCATTCCCGGATTGGTCCGTAAGAAGAGCATTTACAGCTCAGATTATCATCAACCATGTACAGGCAAGAGACGATGAGGCTATTGATAATATGCAGCAGGCACTTGACCGTGCAGTAGCAAACGGAGTTAAGAACCTTGTAGTTCAGCCTACACACCTTATGCATGGTGCTGAGTATGATGAGATGGTAGAAGCTATCGATGAGTACAAAGATAAATTTGAGTCTGTAGCAATCGCTGAGCCAATGCTTGGTGAGGTTGGTGCAGATGCAACTGTTATCAATGATGACAAAGCAGCTGTTGCAAAGGCAGTTACAGATGCAGCTGTAGCATCTGCTGGATATGACAGCATGGAAGCTGCTGCAGAAGACGGAACAGCATTCGTTTTCATGGGACATGGTACTTCCCATACAGCAAACGTTACATATAACCAGATGCAGACACAGATGGAGAATCTTGGATTCACAAACGCATTCATCGGTACTGTAGAGGGTAAGCCGGAAGATACTGCTTGTGACGCTGTTATCGATAAAGTAAAAGATGCTGGATTCAAGAAAGTAATCCTTCGTCCGCTTATGGTTGTTGCTGGTGACCATGCAAACAACGATATGGCTGGTGATGATGACGATTCCTGGAAGAGCATGTTCGAGGCTTCCGGAGAGTTTGATGAGGTTGACTGCCAGATCGAAGGACTTGGAAGAATCGAAGCTGTTGAGGATCTTTATGTAGAGCATACTCAGGCTGCTATTGATTCTATCGCTGAGTAATTCAAAGATTTTACAGAATAAGAGGAGAGTTATTATGAAACGTTCATTAGTCATTTTATTAACAGCAGTAAGTATTTCTACTATGACAGCAGGAACTGCATTTCCGGTATTTGCTGAGGCAACAGAGGCTGAGGCACAGAAAACCACAGATGAAGCAGAGGCTGCAGATTGTGAGCTTGAGGACGGCGTATACGGCGTAGAGTTTGACACAGACAGCGGTATGTTCCATGTTAATGAGGCTTGCAATGGAAGAGCTACTCTCACTGTAAAGGATGGCAAGATGACCGTTCACATCACTCTTGTTTCCAAGAATATCGAGAAGCTTTTCCTTGGTACAGCAGAGGATGCACAGAAGGATGGCGCGAAGCTGATCGAGCCTACCGTTGATACTGTAACCTATAGCGATGGAATGTCAGAAGAGGTTTATGGTTTTAACGTTCCGGTAGAGAAGCTGGATGAAGAGTTTGATCTGGCTCTTATTGGTAAAAAGGGTAAATGGTACGATCATAAGGTAAGCGTCAAGGATGCTAAGGAGCAGACTGAGGAAGAGAAGAAAGCAGTTGTGATCGGCGAGGAAGAGGAAAGTGAAGACGCTGAGGCTGCTGATACAACCACAGATGCTGCTGAGGAAGAGAAAAAAGATTGAGTATTCTCTGATTAAGTAAAAAGATACTTTAATTAAAAAAGGACATTGCATGAGTGAAATCATGGGATGTCCTTTTTTGCAGATTCTATTTGGTAATGTAATCAGATTATTTCTCTTTGCCCTCTCCGGCGAAATATTCTTTCGTCAATCTTATCACTGTACCGGAAAGCAGAAACAATGCGATCAGGTTGGGGATTGCCATAAGACCGTTAAAGGTCTCTGCAATGCTCCACATCAGACCCAGGTTTGCAGTTGCACCAAGGATAGCAACCAGGGAATACACAACCATGAAAGGCTTGATCACTTTCTCGGAAAACAGGAACTCGATGCAGCGGGCACCGTAAAGTCCCCAGCCAAGTGCAGTGGAAAATGCGAAACAGCACATGGCAATTGCTGTGAAAATGGATACCCAGCTTCCGTATGTAGAAGTAAATCCTGAAATAGTCAGCTCTGCACCGGCTGCTTCTCCAAAATTAATAGGAACGCCGCTGCAAAGGATAACAAGTGCAGTCAGTGTACAGATCACGATAGTATCTGTAAATACTTCGAAAATACCGAACATTCCCTGTTTTACAGGCTTCTTGGTGTCTGCGCATGCATGGGCGATGGATCCGGTACCAAGACCGGCTTCGTTGGAGAAAATACCACGGGAAACACCTTTTTTCAAGCTGAGGAACATACTTCCGACGATTCCGCCGGTTACAGCAGATGGCTGGAAGGCACCTCTGAAAATAGAGGCAAATACAGATGGTATATTCTGGATATTCATCAGAATAACTCCCAGTCCGAGAAGGATGTAAAGCAGTGCCATAAAGGGAACCAGCTTCTCAGTAACCTGTCCGATACGTTTGATTCCACCAAGAAGGATCATGGCAATCAGAATCGCGATCACAATTCCAATGATCAGATTGGAAGTGGAAACGGCATTTTCAGAAATTATGTTGTAGTTCAAAAGAGCAGAATTGATAGCTGTGGTAATGGTGTTGACCTGTGTGGCATTTCCGGTTCCAAATACGGTAAGAACGCCAAAAGCAGCAAACAGATAAGCAAGCCAGTTCCATTTTTTGCCAAGTCCGTTCTTAATATAATACATTGGACCTCCTACCAGTTCGCCGTTCGCATTAATCTCGCGGTAATGGACCGCAAGGGTAACCTCGGCGAATTTGGTGCACATACCGAACAGCGCGGAAACCCACATCCAGAATATGGCGCCGGGGCCGCCGATGGCAATGGCGCCTGCAACACCGGCAATATTACCGGTACCTACAGTAGCGGCAAGGGCGGTGCACACAGCCTGAAATGGTGTGATGGCACCGTCAGAAGCGTCGCGCTTGCGGAAAATACGTCCAAGGGTGGTTTTGATCGCATAGGGGAATTTGCGGATCTGAAGAAAACCGGTACGGATACTTAAATAAAGTCCTACTCCGAAAATACAGACCATTGCAGGAACGCCCCAGATAAAATTATTTACAGCTGTGTTGATCGTTTCGATTATTTGTAGCATAAAATACCTCTCTGGAAGATTTATAGTGGAAAAAGCGATTAGCGGATAAAGTTTGTCTTGATCTTATCCTCTGCCTGAGGAATGGATACGCCAGCAGCTTTTCCCGCTTCCAGAGATTTCAGAAGCCATGCCATGTTATTTCCAAGGGTACGCATGATCTGCAGTCCCTCCTCGTCCTGTGCAACCTCTGCAGGAGTATTGCCATGAACCATATTCCAGTAGTTTGCAGATACGATGGGCATTTCATGATAGCTGAAATATTTCAGAAGTACGTCTAAAGTAGCGGTGGTTCCGGCTCTTCTTGCAGATGCAACTGCAGCGGCTGGTTTATGGAGCATATCTTTCCCGGCCATGGAACAAAGCTTATCCATAAATTCAATAATCTGTCCGGATGGGGATGCCCAATATACCGGAGAGCCTACAACAAGAGCGTCAGCTTCTTTTAATTTCGCCGCCGCGGCCTTAACATTCTCTGTATTCGGATTTCCTGCCTGGAAAATCTCTGTATCAATTCCATTATTATTCAGTGCTTTTGCTACTTCACTCAGTGCAGTGAAGGTACAGCCTTCCTTACGTGGGCTGCCGTTTAAAAGTAAAACCTTCATATCTTTCTTCCTTTCTTCATTTGTTGTACCGACTGTGAAAAATACGGTCCTTACACATCATCTCTCTAAAACGGTAATGTATTTTTTTATTATACGATAGAAATGGTTGGATTTCAAGAGAAGGGCTTTATATTGCGGTCACAATATGTTCACAGTTTTGGAATATAATAAAAACATTATGGGTATTTGTGTTCATGAGCAAGTATCAAAGCGGACCTGAAATGTCCGTTTTATCAGCAACGAGGATTGGACAGAAAGGAAGTAATAAGTGCTTCAGATTAAAGACATACACAAAGAATACAGAACAGGAAACCTGGTGCAGCGGGCACTGGATGGGGTAAGCCTGGCGCTTCGGGACAATGAATTCGTGGCAATTCTTGGGCCAAGCGGCTCCGGAAAAACCACCCTTCTCAATATTATTGGTGGTCTTGACCGGTACGACAGCGGTGATCTGATCATCAACGGGATTTCCACAAAGAAATACAAGGACAGAGACTGGGATTCCTATCGAAACCATACCATTGGTTTCGTTTTCCAGAGTTATAACCTGATTCCCCATCAGACAGTGCTTGCCAATGTAGAGCTTGCCCTTACCATCTCAGGAGTTTCCAAAAGTGAGCGAAGACGCCGGGCGAAAGAGGCTTTGGAAAAGGTGGGACTTGGCGCGCAGATCCACAAAAAGCCAAGTCAGATGTCCGGTGGTCAGATGCAGCGAGTGGCAATTGCCAGGGCTCTGGTAAATGATCCGGAAATTTTGCTGGCGGACGAACCGACAGGAGCCCTGGATTCAGATACCAGTGTCCAGGTTATGGACCTTCTGAAAGAGGTTGCAAAGGAACGGTTGGTGGTAATGGTCACTCATAACCCGGAGCTAGCCCAGCTTTATGCTACCAGGATCGTGACCGTGAAGGATGGAAGAATCCTTTCAGATACGGATCCCTTTGAAATCGACAGTGAAAAAATGGAGCCTCCGGTCCATAAGAATATGGGAAAATCTTCCATGTCCTTTTTTACTGCTCTTTCCCTGAGTTTTCAGAACTTAAAGACAAAGAAAGCCAGAACGCTTCTGACCTCTTTTGCAGGTTCTATCGGTATTATTGGAATTGCGCTGATTCTTTCCATATCAAATGGAGTGGATAAATATATTACAGATATGGAAGAAGAGACGCTTTCGGAATATCCGTTGCAGATTCAGAGTACAGGAATGGATCTTACCTCCATGATGGTAGGAGCTGCCGCTGCACAAAGTGAAAAGAAGGATGGTGAAGTAGGGGTAGCCCAGATGGTGACCAATATGTTTTCCAAAATGAACTCTAATGATCTGGAGTCACTGAAAACCTATCTGGACAGCGAAGAAAGCCGTGTTTCCCAGTATGCCAATTCGGTGGAATACACTTATTTGGTTTCCCCGCAGATTTTTCGGGAAGATGGAAATGATATCCGTCAGGTGAATCCGGACAAATCTTTTTCAGCCATGGGGCTTGGATCCGGCTCATCCAACAGTATTATGTCATCGACCATGAGTACAGATGTTTTTTATGAAATGCCGGAAAACGAAAATCTCTATAAAGATCAGTACGAGGTAAAGGCTGGAAGATGGCCCAAAAACTATAAAGAATGTGTACTGGTGCTTACTTCAGGCGGTGATATCAGTGATTTCCTTCAGTATACGCTGGGACTTAGGGACAGTAAGGAACTGGATGAAATGGTGCAGGCGTTTATGGCAGAAGAGGCTGTAAAGATACCGGAAGATGTTGGTACTTATGAGTATGATGAGATTTTGGGAACGAAATTTAAGCTGGTAAGCAGTACGGATTATTATGAATATGATAAGGAATATAAGGTGTGGAAGGACAAATCGGATAATAGTTCTTATATGAAAAAGCTGGTAAAAAACGGGGAGGATCTTACCATAGTAGGAATTGTCCAGCCATCAGAGGAAGCAACGGCATCTATGCTGACGACCGGAATCTGCTATACCCCGGAGCTGACCAGACATGTGATTCAGAAGGCTGCTTCCAGTGAAATTGTGAAACAGCAGCTTGCAGATGAGAAGACCAATGTATTTACAGGGGAAGAATTTGGAAAAGAGGACAATGGAGAAAGTAAGTTTGACATGGAATCCCTGTTTTCCATTAATGCAGATGCCCTGCAGGAAGCCTTTAAGGTGGACCTTAGCGGGTATAATATGGATCTTTCCAGGCTTTCGGGTTTGAATGTGGATATGCCGGATCTGTCAGGTCTGGCAGGAAATATCAATTTGGATGAAAGTGCTATGCCGGATTTGTCCGGGCTGATTAAAATAGAGGATCTGGAACTGGATCTTTCCGATGTGGTCGATCCGGAGGAGATTCTGAAAAATCTTCCGAAAGATCAGGTGCCAGATATGAGTCTGGCTCTTCAATCTGTGAAATTTGATTTTACAGAGGAAAAAATCAGTGCGTTGTTAAAGGATGTTCTTGCAGGATATCAGGAGCGTATTAAGGATAAACCAGAATCAGATCCGGATAAAATGCTGGCTGCTCTGGGGCAGTATCTGACGTCCGAAGAAATGAATGATCGTTTATGCAAAGATTTGCAGGAACTGGTGAAAAATAATGTGAAAGTAGATGTGTCATCAGAAAAAATGCTGGCCGTGGCTGCGAAGCTGGTGAACCAGTATCAGGAGTACGCCAGGGCAAATAACATTACACAGACAGATATAGCTAGTATTCTGGCTTTTTTAAGCCAGAATGAGATTCAGCAGCAAATCAGGGAGGAAGCGGAGACTCTCATAAAAAACAGTTTAACGGTGAATATTACGAAAAAACAGATACAGGATCTGCTTTTACAGGATGTAGTAGAGGCTTATCCGGAATATGCCAAAAAGAACAGCCTGCCGGATCCGGCAAATCTGGCAGATTATTTTCTGGAATACATGCAGACAGAGGATGCGCAGAGTCGGCTTATGAATGGCTTTATGACCATGGTAGATACAAGCGAAGTGCAGAAACAGTTTTCCCTGGCAATGGAAACCTATATGAAGACCATGATGACTTCCTTTACAGATGCGCTGACAAAGGGAATTGAGGCCAGGTTCACAGATGTGATGGGACAGGTGGAAAAACAGCTGACCAGGGGCATTCAGACTGCTATGGAGCAGATGATAGGAAATATCAGTTCCAGCATGCAGGGAGCCCTGGAGTCTGTGATGACAAGTGTGTCTTCAAGTATTGCATCGGCTATTAGTCAGGCTGTGGGAAGCCTTGGAAACATGGGGGATATGAGCAGTATGGAAGATGCACTGTCCATTGATCCGGATGCCTTTGCAAAGGCTATTCAGATGAATATGAACGAAGATGAGCTTTCAGAGCTGATGATGTCACTAATGACTTATGAAAATGCTTCTTATGATGGAAATCTGAAAAAGCTCGGTTACGCAGATCTGAATGTTCCCGGCGGAATTAATATTTATCCAAAGGATTTTGAATGTAAATCAGAGCTTGTGAATATTCTGGACCAGTACAATGCAGATATGGAGGCGGCAGGGGAGGATGAGAAGGTGATCACCTATACCGATCTGGTGGGCACTCTGATGTCGTCGGTTACGGACATTGTGAATATTATCAGCTATGTTCTGGTGGCTTTTGTGGCTATTTCTCTTGTGGTTTCTTCCATTATGATCGGTGTTATTACTTATATCAGTGTTCTGGAAAGGAAAAAAGAGATTGGCATTTTAAGGGCTATTGGCGCATCCAGGCATAATGTATCGCAGGTGTTCAATGCGGAGACGTTTATCATCGGATTTTGCGCGGGAGCTATGGGAATTGGAATTACCTTGCTGCTTCTTATTCCGGCAAACCATATTATCCGGTCGCTAGCTGACGGCGTGAATGTGAAAGCGGCGCTTCCACCGGTGGCTGCAGTGGTTCTGATCGGGCTGAGCGTGATCCTGACATTGCTTGGGGGACTGATCCCGTCCAGAAAAGCGGCTAAAAGCGATCCGGTAACGGCACTTCGGACAGATTAAATTTATGATGATGAAGATTGCGGGAGTGCAAAGCACGTAGCAATCTGGTATCATAGTCGGGGGCTTTTGTCCCCAACATCTTATGATGCAGATATCAGAACGAAATATGACTGGTATCTGCATTTTTTTTGGTTTTGTGGACATTACTATAGGGAGATGCTGATATGAAGTGGTGCAACTAAATACATCAAAGCATCAAATTCAGTCAAAATAAATCATATTTGTGCAATTTTAATAAATGAAAAAAGGAAATGTTGTGAAAAAGATTGATTGACTTTGATTACATGTGAAAGTATAATAAGTCCAACAAATCAAAAACAAGCAAAAACGAGCAGGAGGCAGAAATGATTTACACTGTAACTTTTAATCCATCATTGGATTATATTGTATCGGTAGATGACTTCCGGCTTGGACTTACCAATCGAACCAGTTCGGAGATGCTTCTTCCGGGCGGTAAGGGGATCAATGTATCTACAGTCCTTATGAATATGGGGATTGAGAGTACAGCCCTTGGATTTACCGCAGGCTTTACCGGCGCAGAAATTATCAGAAGACTTGAAGATATGGGTGTGAAGAATGGTTTTATCCAGGTTGGAGAAGGCTTTTCCAGAATCAATCTGAAGCTGAAGAGCATAGATGGCACGGAGATCAATGGTCAGGGACCGAAGATTGGTGCAGATAAGGTAGACATGCTGATGAAGCAGTTGGGAGAATTAGGAGCAGGGGATGTGCTCTTCCTTTCCGGAAGCATTCCATCCTCCATGCCTGATGATGCATACCAGAAGATTATGGCTATGTTGGATGGCAGAGGAGTGCGGATTGCAGTGGATGCGACCAGAGATCTTCTGATGAAGGTTCTTCCTTATCATCCATTTCTGATCAAGCCGAATAACCATGAGCTGGGTGAGATTTTTAAAGTGGAGCTGAAGGATCGCCAGTCCGTGATCCCATACGGCAGGAAGCTTCAGAAGATGGGCGCTGTGAATGTACTCATTTCCATGGCTGGCGAGGGCGCAGTGCTTATCGCTGAGAATGGAGAGGTTTATGAGGAACCTGCGCCGAAGGGCAGACTGGTGAATGGTGTTGGCGCCGGAGATTCTATGGTGGCAGGTTTCATGGCCGGATATATGGAGAAGCAGGATTATGAATATGCATTCCACATGGGAATTGCAGCAGGAAGTGCCAGTGCATTTTCTGAGAATCTTGCTACCAGAGAAGAGATTGAAGCTGTATATCAGCAGATTGTAGGATAGAATCAGGAGGAAGGAAATGAGAATCACAGATTTACTGGATGTAAGAAGCATTTCGTTAAATGCTGCACCCGCTGATAAGTCTCAGACTCTGGACGCAGCGGTAGCTTTTATGACGAAGAGTGGTAAGATTAATGATGAGGAAGCATACCGCAGGCAGGTTTATGCCAGAGAGGAAGAGAGCACTACAGGAATTGGTGAAGGAATCGCCATTCCTCACGGTAAATGTGACGCTGTAGATAAGCCGGGACTTGCCGCTATGGTAATTCCGAATGGTGTTGATTTCGATTCTCTGGATGGTGAACCGGTTACCCTGCTGTTCCTGATTGCTGCTCCGAACACAGAGGATAACGTTCATCTGGATGTGCTGAGTAAGCTTTCCATGATGCTGATGGATGAGGATTTTACCAAGAGCCTTCGTGCTGCGAAGACACCGGAGGAATTTCTGTCAATTATCGATCAGGCAGACGAGGAGAAGAAGAGCGTGGATGAGCGTCTGGCTGATATGGGAGAGGCAGAGGCTGACCAGTTTAAGATCCTGGCAGTTACCTCCTGTCCTACAGGAATTGCCCACACTTATATGGCAGCAGAGGGAATTGAGAAGGCAGCTAAGGTGAAGAACTGCTTTGTGAAAATTGAGACAAGAGGTTCCGGTGGTGCCAAGAATGTGCTTACGGATCAGGAAATTCAGGAAGCAGACTGCATCATTGTTGCAGCAGATGCACAGGTTCCTATGGATCGTTTTGATGGTAAGAAAGTGCTCCAGCGTCAGGTTTCGGATGGAATTAATAAGGCTGATGAGCTGATTAAGCTCGCCATGTCTGGCGATGTGCCGGTATACCACAGCGGAAATGCATCTGCAGTATCCCAGAGCCAGAATAAATCCGGCGGTGGGGCAGGTCATAAGATTTACACCCAGCTGATGAACGGTGTTTCTCATATGCTGCCATTCGTAGTTGGCGGTGGTATTTTGATTGCAATTGCATTCCTGATCGATGGACTTATGGTAGATATGAATGCATTGGATGTGGCAGAACGAGCTAATTTCGGAAGTATTACTCCGGCAGCTGCCATGTTTAAGCAGATCGGTGATGTGGCGTTTGGATTTATGCTTCCGGTTCTGGCTGGCTTTATTGCTATGGCTATCGGTGACAGACCGGCACTTGCACTTGGCTTTGTTGGCGGTATGATGGCACACACAGGAACTTCAGGTTTCCTTGGTGCTCTGGCAGCTGGTTTTGCAGCTGGTTATATTATTCTTGGACTTCGCAAGGTTTGTGAGAAGCTTCCTGAGGCTCTTGAGAAGATCGCACCGGTTCTTATTTATCCGGTTGTGGGAATTCTGGTTATGGGACTTTTGATGCTGTTTGTAGTAGAACCAATCATGGGCGGCATCAATACAGCTTTAAATAACGGACTTACTTCCATGGGAAGCTCCAGTAAGATCGTTCTTGGTCTGATCCTTGGAGGAATGATGGCAATCGACATGGGCGGCCCATTTAATAAAGCAGCTTATGTATTTGGAACTGCAGCAATTGCAGCAGGTAATTATGACATTATGGCAGCCGTAATGGTTGGCGGTATGGTTCCGCCATGCGCTATCGCACTTGCCACACTTCTTTTTAAAGACAGATTTACTAAGGAGGAGAGAGAATCAGGTCCGACTAACTTTATTATGGGACTGGCATTTATTACAGAGGGAGCGATTCCTTTTGCGGCATCTGATCCGATCCATGTGCTTCCTTCATGTATCGTTGGCTCCGGACTTGCGGGAGCAATGTCCATGGCATTTGGATGTACTCTGATGGCGCCTCACGGTGGAATCTTCGTAGTTCCGGTTATGGGAAATGCAGTGCAGTATATGATCGCACTTGTTGTGGGAACAGTAGTTTCCGCAGTGATTCTGGGAATTCTGAAGAAGAAAAAAGCCTGAGTGATTGACAGGATAAATTAAATCAGATATAAAGAAAATAAATAATAAGAGAATCAACAGAAACGAAAGATAAAAAAGAAAAAAACGGAGGAATTTATCATGAGAGAATTTAAGTATGTTGTAACAGATCCGGAAGGAATCCACGCACGTCCGGCAGGAGAGCTTGTGAAGACTGTGAAGACTTTCTCTTCTGATATCAAGATTGCTAAGGGTGGCAAGGCCATGAACTGTAAGGCAATCTTCGGAGTTATGGGACTTGCAGTAAAGAAAGGTGACGAGGTTACTCTTACATTTGAAGGTGCAGATGAAGATGCTGCATACGAAGCAGTAAGCAAATTCATGCAGGAGACTCTGTAAGACAGGAAGGGGACGTACCTGCGGGTATGTCCCTGTTTCTATGTTGGAAACGTGTCAAGTCCCGCGTTTGCGGGAAGGCTTTGGTGAGAATTACAGAAGAGGTCTGGTGGGAATGTATGCTTCCTGTCAGCAGATCGGATAAGCGGGAGAGAAAAAATGCAGGTATATAACGGAAAAAGTGTTTTCGGCGGTATTGCCATTGGTAAGATCAGTGTATATCAGAAAAAAGAGCAGCAGGTGAAGCGTGTTAAGACAGAAAATCCGGATCAGGAGCTGGCACGTTATGAGAAAGCCAAGACAGAGGGAATCAGACAGCTTCAGGGGCTTTACGATAAGGCTTTGAAAGAAGTGGGAGAGGCAAATGCCGCAATCTTTGAGGTTCATCAGATGATGATGGAGGATGATGGATATAACGAATCTGTAGAGAATATTATCCGTAGTCAGGGTGTGAATGCGGAATATGCAGTGGCAACAACAGGTGACAACTATGCACAGATGTTTTCAGCTATGGATGACGATTATATGAGAGAACGTGCTGCAGATGTACGTGATATTTCTGAAAGACTTCTTACTATTTTAAATGGAGAAGATACAGGTTCTGTAGATACAGATGAACCGAAGATTATTGTAGCCGAGGATCTGGCTCCTTCTGAGACTGTACAGCTGGATAAGGACAAGGTTCTTTCCTTTGTTACAGTTAAGGGCTCTTTGAATTCCCATACAGCCATTATGGCAAGAACTATGGCTATTCCTGCACTTGTAAATACTTCCATGGTACTTGATGATTCCATGGATGGTAAGACTGGAATTGTAGATGGTGCTAATGGTACCTTCTATGTAGATCCTGATGAGGCTACACTGGAAGAGATGAAGAAGCGCCAGGAGGAAGATTTGCTAAGAAAGCAGCTTCTTCAGACACTTAAGGGAAAAGACAACGTTACACTTGACGGACAGAGGGTAATGCTGTACGCTAATATTGGTAACATCAAGGATCTGGCAACTGTGATCCAGAATGATGCGGGCGGAATCGGACTTTTCAGAAGTGAGTTTATTTATCTGGAGAAGGAGGATTTTCCCACAGAAGAGGAACAGTTTCAGATTTACAGACAGGTTGCACAGACTATGGCAGGAAAGAGAGTGATCATCCGTACTCTGGATATTGGTGCAGATAAGCAGTGCGATTATTTTCATATGGAGCATGAAGAGAATCCGGCGCTGGGCTGCAGAGCCATCCGTATCTGCCTTACCAGACCTGAGATCTTTAAGACACAGCTTCGGGCATTATTCAGAGCCAGTGCGTTTGGAAGAATTGCCATTATGTATCCGATGATCACCAGTGTAGCAGAAGTGCGCAGGATTAAGGAGATCGTAGAGGAAGTGAAGTCTGAACTGACCAGCCAGGGAGTGGAATTCGGAGATCCGGAGCAGGGAATTATGATTGAGACTCCGGCAGCAGCGATCATCAGTGATGACCTTGCCAGAGAAGTAGACTTTTTCAGTATTGGAACTAATGACCTGAGTCAGTACACCATGGCAATTGATCGTCAGAATCCTCAGCTTGACCAGTTTTTTGATCCACATCATCCGGCAGTGCTGCGTATGATCTCCATGGTTGTAGAGAATGCTCATAAGTCTGGAATCTGGGCTGGAATTTGTGGAGAACTTGGTGCTGACCAGTCACTTACAAAAGAATTTCTGGCAATGGGAGTAGATGAGCTTTCCGTTTCACCGGGAAGTATTCTGCCATTACGTAAGATTATTCTGGAAACGAACGTTACAGATTATAAGGCGGGAAAATAATGTTAACACAGCAACGACATGAGATTATTTTGGAGCTTCTGAGAGAAAAGGGAAGTATTACTGTTACAGAAGTGAGGGATCTTCTGGATACATCAGAATCAACTGTGCGAAGAGATATTACTGCTCTGGATAAAGCAGGCAAGCTGGAGAAGGTTTTTGGCGGTGCCGTAGAAATGAAGGAGCGGGTAACAGCATATGAATATTCAGTAGCTGAGAAGATGGGACTGAAGCTGGAAGAGAAGGACAGGATCGCTAAATATGCGGCAGGACTTATTCAGGATGAAGATTTTGTATATATTGATGCGGGAACCACTACAGGAGGAATGCTGAAATTTCTCCAGGTAACAAGAGCAGTTTTTGTTACCAATGCAGTGGCTCATGCTCAGCTGCTGGCGAAGAGAGGCTTTAAGGTTTTCCTTATAGGAGGAGAATTGAAGGGTGCTACAGAGGCAGTTATCGGAAATCAGGCGATGAATACACTCCGTGGCTATCATTTTACTAAAGGCTTTTTCGGAACTAATGGGATTACCAAAAAGAGTGGCTGTACCACACCGGATGCTAATGAGGCTGCGGTTAAGGCTGCAGCTATGGAGCAGTGCAAGGGGTGCTATGTGCTCTGTGACAGCTCCAAGTTTGATAATATAAGCTCTGTGACCTTTGCAGAATTTTATCGTTCTACTATCATAACAGATAAGATTCCGGCTGGCTATGAGGATTGTGCGAATCTTATTGAGGTAGCAAAGGAGCAGACTCCGGGATCTCTGAAAAAATAAAAATAACTAACGCTCCGCTTTATGAATTGCTCCGCTGTAAGGATGTTTCCGCAATTCTACATAGAATGATGGTTTAGACGAGGTATAGAA
Organism: uncultured Blautia sp.; assembly: GCA_934408705.1. Classification (GTDB taxonomy): domain Bacteria; phylum Bacillota; class Clostridia; order Lachnospirales; family Lachnospiraceae; genus Blautia_A. Next base: position 13,940 of record CAKRVL010000011.1, read on the forward strand.
TATGATAAAGCTGATCGCATCGGATCTGGACGGTACACTTCTGAAAGAGGGAACTATGGATATTAATCCGGAGATTTATGAGATCATCCGGAAGCTGAAGGCGAAGGGAATTGTATTTGCGGCTGTCAGTGGAAGAGAATATGACAGTATTGAAAGAGTATTTGCTCCTGTAAAGGATGATATTTATTTCATTGCCGGGAATGGAGGCATCATTTCCTATCAGGGAGAAATTATAGAGAAAATGGCAATTCCGGCGGATATACTGAAGGAAGTTGTAGAATATGTAAGAAGCCAGAAGGGTGCTTCTTTTATGACTGCAGGCAGTGCGCAGGCCTATGTGGAGCGTGCAGATCAGGCTTTTGTGAAAAAGCTTCGGGAAGGGTATAAGCTTCATGTGAATGAGGTGGATGATGTGCTGAATGCCCCGGAGACAATGACGAAGGTGGCTATGTATAATGAGGAAGTGGATGCAGCTGCAGGTGCAGAGGAAGCAAGGAAGAGATTTGGAGACAAGATCCAGATCATGGCTTCAGGAGATTACTGGGTGGATTTCGTGGATGTTAATTCCGGTAAGGGAAATGCCCTTCAGAAGCTATGCAAACGCCTGGGAATTACCAGGAGAGAAGAGGTCGTAGCCTTTGGAGACAATTGTAATGATGTGAGTATGCTTCTGGAAGCTGGTAAGAGCTATGCTGTTACCACTGCCCGTGAGGAGGCTAAGCAGGCAGCCCGATATGTTCTGGAGAAACCGGGCCCGGACAGTGTATTGAATGTGTTAAAGATGATAGTTGAGATGTAAGTCTAAATAAAAAATGAATCCGGACTGTATAGGATGCAGTCTGGATTTTTGTCTAAGTAAGGTAAGGGGGATATGAAATGAAATATGATTTTACTAGTATTTTAAACCGCAGAGGAATGGATGCCATTGCGGTAGATGCACCATTTGAGAAAGGCTGCTTTAATCATGATTATTTTGCAGGAGTTACCCTGAAGGAGGGAATGGACTGGATCCCTATGTGGGTTGCAGATATGAATTTTCCTACAGTTCCTACAGTACAGAAGGCTGTTATTGAGAGGGTGAAGCATCCTGCATTTGGATATTTTTCTCCACGAGAAGAATATATTGAGGAAATCATTAAGTGGCAGGAGATCAGAAATGGAGTAACCGGGCTTACAGGAGAGTGTATAGGCTATGAGAACGGAGTGCTTGGAGGTGTTGTAAGTGCATTGAATGTGCTTTGCTCCAAAGGAGACAGCGTACTTTTACATTCTCCTACTTATATTGGATTTACAGGTTCACTTACTAATAATGGGTATCATATTGTGCATAGCCAGTTGAAAAAAGACGAGAATAAAGTATGGCGTATGGACTTTGACGACATGGAGAAGAAAATCGTAGAAAACCATATCCATGCCTGTATTATATGCTCTCCACATAATCCGACAGGCCGCGTATGGGAGAAGTGGGAGCTGGAAAAAGCTATGGAGATTTTCAAAAAGCATGATGTGTATGTGATTTCTGATGAAATCTGGTCTGATCTGACTCTGGGGGAGAATAAACATATTCCTACCCAGATGATTTCGGAGGATGCCAGAAACAGGACCATTGCCATGTATGCACCGTCGAAAACCTTTAATCTGGCCGGATTGGTCGGAAGTTATCATATTGTTTATAATTCCTGGTTGCGAGACCGTTTGGATAAGGAGTCTAGTCTCAGCCATTATAATGGGATGAATCTCCTTTCTATGTATGCGCTGATGGGAGCCTATCAGCCGGAGGGGTATGAGTGGCTGGATGAGCTTAGAGAAGTTCTTACAGAGAATGTGAAATTTGCATGTGATTTTATAGAAGAGCATTTCCAGGGGGTGGAGGTATCAAGACCTCAGGGAACCTACATGCTGTTTCTGGATTGTGAAAAGTGGTGTAAAGATCATGGAAAAACTATGGATGAGCTGCAGCGTGCAGGACTGGAAGTGGGCGTTATGTGGCAGGACGGCAGACCATTTCACGGAGAATTCGGAATCCGCATGAATCTGGCACTGCCGCTGTCAAGGGTGAAGGAAGCATTTGAGAGACTGGATAAATATGTCTTTAACTGAACACTGCAAAAAGTGCCCCGAACAGTCCTGCGCTTGCAGCACCCATGATCACGCCTGCAAGAAGAACACCAAGCATTACGGCAAGGATACTGGACTTGAAATCCATGTCAAGAAGGCTGGCTGCTAATGTTCCGGTCCAGGCACCTGTGCCGGGAAGGGGGATTCCTACGAAAAGCAGCAGTGCGACGAATAAACCGCGGCCGGTTTTCGCCTGAAGGGCTTTTCCGCCCTTTTCTCCTTTCTCAAGGCAGAAGGTGAAGAAGCGCCCGATCACCGGTTTATCCTTTCCCCACACAAGAACCTTGCGGGCGAAGAAATAGATGAATGGTACCGGAAGCATGTTTCCGAGGATGGCAATAATGTATGCCGGAACCAGCGGAATGCCGAAGCCCACCGCATAGGGAATCGCCCCACGCAGCTCAATGAGCGGTACCATGGAAATAAGGAAAACGATCAGATAATTTTGCATGTTTAAAATCTCCTCTAATTCACTACAATAACATATGTAAATTCAATCCGGTTCATTATACACGAAAAAACTCTGATTGAACAGGGGGAAAAAGAAATTACTATATTATATGGAACAAAAAAGAAATATCGGGCAAAACTATTGACAGATTCAATAAGTTTGTTATAATAAAAACAAACATGTGAATAATTGTTCATATGATAAAGAGAACATTTTTAAAGGAGACCACTACCATGAAAAAAACTTACAAAATCGATGTTGATTGTGCAAACTGTGCAAACAAAATGGAAGATGCAGCCAAGAATACAGCTGGTGTTAAGGATGCAACTGTAAACTTCATGACTCTGAAAATGATCGTTGAATTTGAAGAGGGACAGGAGCCGAAGGCTGTTATGCAGGAGGTTCTTAAGAACTGTAAGAAGGTAGAAGACGACTGCGAGATCTTTTTATAAGAAGGAGAAAGCAGTTACATCATTGTCCGGGCAGGATAATGACTGCCCGGCATCAACAAAGGTCAGATTACGATAATGGAGGCCATGCCCTGGCGGCATGTGAAGAATATGAATAAGAAACAGAAAAAGGTTCTGGTCAGAATCATTGTAACAATTATACTTTTGGTTCTACTGCATTTTCTTCCTGTAGAAGGCTATGTTCGAATGGCGCTTTATCTGATCCCATATCTGGTGATTGGTTACGACATTCTGAAAAAAGCGTTTAAGGGAATTATGAACCGTCAGGTGTTTGACGAAAATTTTCTTATGGCAGTTGCTACTGTAGGTGCTATCGCTCTTGGTGATTTCCAGGAAGGTACCGCAGTTATGCTGTTCTACCAGATCGGAGAGCTTTTCCAGAGCTATGCAGTGGGGAAGAGCAGGAAAAACATCAGTGAGCTTATGGATATCCGTCCGGATTATGCTAATGTTGAGAGGGATGGAAAGCTGGAGAAGGTTGATCCGGATGAGGTTGAGATTGGAACCTTGATCGTAGTCCAGCCTGGTGAGAAAATTCCCATTGACGGAATTATTGAAGAGGGAAGCTCTACATTAAATACCAGCGCACTGACTGGCGAGAGCCTTCCAAGAGATGCAAAGACCGGTGAAGAAGTGATCAGTGGCTGTATTAATATGACAGGTGTTCTGAAAATCCGTACTACCAGGGAATTTGGTGAGTCTACGGTTTCCAAGATTCTGGATCTTGTTGAGAATTCCAGTTCCAAGAAATCAAGATCTGAGAACTTTATTTCAAGATTTGCCAAATATTATACCCCGGCTGTGTGCTATAGTGCCCTGGCACTTGCTATTATCCCACCTCTTTGCCGGATATTGTTTATGGGGCTTTCACCGGAATGGGGAGACTGGATTTACCGTGCTCTTACTTTCCTGGTTATCAGCTGCCCATGTGCACTTGTGATCAGTATCCCTCTTAGCTTTTTCGCAGGAATCGGCGGAGCCAGCAATCAGGGAGTTCTGGTAAAGGGCTCCAACTATCTGGAGACACTTTCTAAGACGAAGATAGTTGTATTTGATAAGACAGGAACTATGACAAAGGGTGTATTCGAGGTTAACGGAATCCATCATAACGAAATGGAAGATAAAAAGCTCCTGGAATATGCTGCATATGCAGAGTGTTCTTCTTCCCATCCCATTAGCAAAAGCCTTCAGAAGGCATATGGCATGCCTATCGACCGTAATCGTGTCACAGATATTGAGGAAATCGGAGGAAATGGTGTCATAGCAAAGGTTGATGGAGTGTCAGTGGCAGCAGGTAATGCCAAGCTAATGGATCGTCTTGGCATTCCATATAAAGACTGCCATCATGTAGGAACTGTTGTCCATATGGCTGTTGACGGAAAATATGCCGGACACATTCTGATTTCTGACATTATTAAGCCTCATGCAAAAGATGCCATTTCCAGTCTGAAAAAGGCAGGTGTTGCCAGAACGGTTATGCTCACCGGTGATTCGAAAAAGGTTGCCGATTCTGTAGCTGCCCAGCTTGGAATCGGAGAAGTTCACAGTGAGCTTCTTCCGGCAGATAAGGTTTCGAGAGTTGAGGAGCTTCTGGAAAATAAGTCTGAGAAGGCTAAGCTTGCCTTCGTCGGTGATGGTATTAACGATGCACCGGTTCTTTCAAGAGCCGATATCGGAATTGCCATGGGTGCTCTTGGCTCTGATGCTGCAATCGAGGCTGCAGATATAGTCCTTATGGATGATGATCCGTTGAAAATCGCCAAGGCTATCCGTATTGCAAAAAAATGTATGCGCATTGTATATGAGAATATTTATTTTGCAATTGGAATCAAGCTGATCTGTCTGGTGCTTGGTGCTCTGGGTATTGCAAATATGTGGGTTGCTATTTTTGCAGATGTAGGAGTTATGGTGCTGGCAGTTCTCAATGCAATCCGTACCTTATTTGTAAAGAATCTGTGACACAAACATGGGGGAACAGTGATTTACACAGTAGATCAGCAGATTCCCGGATATTGAGGTATATAAAAATGAAAAAAGATTTTGACAAAGAAATAGAAACCTGTGACTGCTGTGAGGTTCATGAAAATCTGCTTCAGCTTGTAAATGAAACGATTCCGGAAGAGAATGAGCTGTATGATCTTGCAGAGCTGTTTAAGGTTTTCGGAGATTCCACCAGAATCCGTATTTTGTTTGTGCTTTTTGAAGCAGAGGTATGCGTGTGTGATCTGGCAAAGGCCTTGAATATGACTCAGTCTGCTATTTCTCATCAGCTTCGTATTCTGAAGCAGAATAAGCTGGTAAAAAGCCGCAGGGATGGAAAGTCTATTTTCTATTCCCTGGCTGACGAGCATGTGCGGACCATTATCGATCAGGGAAGAGAGCATATAGAGGAAGACTAAAAAAGGAAGACTGTGAAATTAATTATTGACGTCCCCATGAGTTTTTGCTATATTGTATAAGAATTGAACTTCGTGAGGGAGTAGTTTGCGTGAAAACGTGGTTTGTCAACAGTCGCGGCATTTGTTTTTCGGAACAGAGCCTGGCAAATCTTAAAAAATGAGACTCATGTATGTCTGTTATAAGGGCATGCATGAGTTTTTTTATGTAATACGAAATTTTCCTATTACACAAAAAACGCTCCCCGAGGATGTGACCCGATGCATTGGGTATGTTTTGAGGGAAATACTATAATATCTTGGAAAAGGAGAAAAAATTATGGATGATTTTATTAATGGTCTTCCTGTGGCACTTGTAGTTGTGCTGCTCGTGGTTGGTTTCGCTTTTCTTGTGAAGGGTGCTGATCTGTTTGTGGAGGGAAGCTCCAGTATTGCGAAGAAGCTGAAGGTTCCGTCGATTATTATCGGTCTTACCATAGTTGCGATGGGAACCTCCCTGCCGGAAACAGCAGTCAGTGTAACTGCTTCACTGGTGCAGAATAATGAGCTTGCAGTAAGTAATGTGGTTGGCTCCAATATTTTTAACCTCATGTTTGTAATTGGTGTCTGTTCAATACTAACTCCTATTATGGTGCAAAAAGCAACCATAGTCAGAGATATTCCATTATCTTTTATATGTGCCCTGCTGTTACTGGCGTTGGGAATCCTGGGCGTGGGAGATAAGTCAGGAATGATCCTGGGACGTATTGACGGAATCGTTTTTCTGATTCTTTTTACAGGCTATATTGTTATAATGATCAAAAGTGCTATGGCGGCACGGGCAGCCGGTCAGAAGGTAGAAATCGAAGGCGTGGAGGAATGTGATGATCTGAAAACCCTGTCTTATGGGAAAAGTATCCTCTTCCTGATCATAGGTGCGGCAGCAATTGCATTTGGCGGGGATCTTACAGTCGATTCTGCCAGCCGTATCGCTATCGAGCTTGGAATGAGCCAGACACTGGTGGGACTTACCATTGTATCTATTGGAACATCTCTACCTGAGCTGGTGACTTCTGTTGTAGCAGCCAGAAAAAATGAAGTAGACATGGCCGTGGGAAATGCTGTGGGCTCCAATATTTTTAACATTCTCATGGTTCTTGGAATAGCATCCACTATCAGTCCTGTTGCAATGATCCGGGAAAATCTTATTGATATTGTGATCCTTATGATTTTTACTTTAATTGTATGGGCTTTTGCGGGTACAAAAAGAAAAATTGAGCGCAAGGAAGGTATAATTATGACCTTGGCATATCTGATTTATTGTGGATATATTATTATGCGATGATCAGTATTGCTCCGTTCTTTTAGCGTTATAAAAAGGCTTTCATTTAATCTGCTTTATGTTATAAAGTCAGAAAATGAAAGCCTTTAGTATGTAAAAATATGACGGATCAGAATACGTTTGAAATAAAAATTTCAAGACCAATTGCAATGAGAATCACACCGCCAAGTATGTCTGCTTTGTTGGAAAGCTTTGTACCGAAGCGTTTTCCCAGAGAAAGACCTGTCATACAGATAATGAAGGTAACAACAGCAATGATCAGGGAACAGACAAGAGCCATAAGCCAGTTGTATTCGGAAATTGTGAAGCCAACAGACAAGGCATCAATGGAAGTGGCAACACCCTGAATAAAAAGAGCCTTAATTCCAACACCCGGAGTTTCTTCATCTTCACCGGTTCCGCAGATACCGCTTTTTAGCATGGAGCCGCCGATAAAGCCAAGAAGGATCAGTGCGATCCATGGAATAAATTTTTCAAATGTCCTGAAGTATTCAACAACAGTGTGTACGCATAACCATCCGGTCATTGGCATGATGGCCTGGAAAGCACCGAAGGTGCCGGCAATGCTGCACATTTTTTTTATTCTCATCTTTGGCTCATGCAGGCCGTTTGCAAGGGATACGGAAAAAGCGTCCATTGCAAGACCAACGCCAAGAAGAGCGCTGTTCAGAAAAAAGACAAAGCTATAATTCATTTTTTAAATCCTCCGTATGATTGTTATGGCTTCCGAAACATGAAAAAAGACCCATATATAACCACAGGCTATATATGGATCATAGACATTCTTATAAAAGGACAGACTCCATGTATAGCATTCGTTATACATGAGTCTCGCAATTTAATGCAAGCCAGACCAAAAAATTAATTTCAAAGATTCACAGGTCGGTATGTTGACTTGCCACGCGCAAAATATAGTGTTCTAAAATAATTCCAGGCACGCTTGCTACTCCCTCACAGGGAAACCTTATTTCGTAACTCTAGCAGATGACAAGAGATTTGTCAATAAATTTTCTCAATAATATTGACATTATTATGAAATTAGAATAAACTAACTCTTACAAAAACAAATGATAAAAATTATCAATAATTTACGAGAAAAGAGGATTGATATACATGACACTAAAAGAACTACCCATTGGGAAAACTGCCACAGTAACTGCTGTAGGCGGTGAAGGAGCCCTGCGGCAGCATTTTCTGGATATGGGACTTATTCCCATGGCAGATGTGACTATGGTCAAATATGCACCTATGGGAGATCCTGTAGAGGTGCGGATCCACAGCTATGAGCTGACATTGCGGCTTGCAGATGCAGCCCAGATCCAGATTGATAATGTAAGAGATGCAAAAGAGCTGAAACATGGAAGACGTGCCAGAGCAATACCTCATCCAGGTCTTGGAGAGGGCGGCAAGTACCATGAAAAGGCAGATGAGCATCCCCTTCCTGAGAGTGAGCTTCTCACATTTGCCCTGGCAGGAAACCAGAACTGCGGTAAAACAACATTGTTTAATCAGCTAACCGGATCCAATCAGCATGTAGGAAATTTTCCAGGAGTTACAGTAGATCGGAAGGATGGTATTATCCGCGGGAAAAAGAATACTCTTGTGACGGATCTTCCGGGAATTTATTCTATGTCACCTTACACAAGCGAGGAAATCGTGACCAGAAGCTTTATTCTGGAGCAGCATCCCAAGGGCATTATTAATATTGTGGATGCTACTAATATAGAGAGAAATCTTTATCTTACCATGCAGCTGATGGAGCTGGATGTGCCTATGGTACTGGCACTGAATATGATGGATGAGGTAAGACAGAACGGTGGTTCTGTGCGTGTGAACCAGATGGAGGAAGCACTGGGGATTCCGGTAGTGCCTATTTCCGCAGCAAAAAATGAGGGAATTGATGAACTGGTCGCACATGCCATTCATGTGGCAAAATATCAGGAAAAGCCGAAACGGCTGGATTTCTGTGATGCAAACGATGATGGCGGAGCTGTTCACAGATGTCTTCACGGAATCATGCATTTAATAGAAGATCATGCACAGCAGGCAGATATTCCGGTGCGTTTCGCAGCCAGCAAGCTTGCTGAAGGGGATGAACTGATCCTGGAAAAGCTTGGTCTGGATCAAAATGAAAAAGAAACCTTAGAGCATATTGTAAAACAGATGGAGACAGAGCGAGGTCTTGACCGGTCAGCGGCTATTGCCCATATGCGTTTTGATTTCATTGAAAAAGTCTGTGATGAGACTGTTATTAAGCCCCATGAGAGCAAGGAGCATCTGCGCAGTCAGAGGATGGATAAAATACTTACAGGTAAATATACAGCCATTCCATGCTTTGCAGGTATTATGGCTCTGGTTTTCTGGCTCACCTTTGGTGTGATCGGAAAAGGACTTTCAGATCTTCTTGACATGGGAATTACCTGGCTGACTGCAGTAATGGATCAGACAATGACTGCATGGAATGTAAATAACGTGCTTCATTCCCTTGTGATTGACGGTATTTTCAACGGTGTGGGAAGCGTGCTTAGCTTTCTGCCGATTATCGTTACCTTGTTCTTCTTCCTGTCTCTTTTGGAGGACAGTGGATATATGGCAAGAGTTGCTTTTGTGATGGACAAGCTGCTTCGTAAGATAGGCCTTTCAGGACGAAGCATTGTGCCTATGCTGGTAGGCTTTGGATGTACGGTGCCTGGCGTTATGGCGAGCAGAACCCTGCCTTCAGAGCGTGACCGTAAGATGACTATTCTCCTTACACCATTTATGAGCTGCTCTGCAAAGCTTCCTATCTATGCCTTTTTCACAGCAGCCTTTTTTCCGAAATATGGGGCAGTGGTAATGGTTGCACTTTATTTTGGCGGTATTATCATGGGAATCCTCATGGCATTGCTTTTTGGAAAAACCATGTTCAAGGGGGAGGCAGTTCCTTTCGTTATGGAGCTTCCTAACTATCGTCTGCCTGGTGCAAAAAATGTAGGTCAGCTGCTTTGGGAAAAAGCAAAAGATTTTCTCCAGAGAGCCTTTACTGTTATTTTTGTCGCCACAATTGTAATCTGGTTCTTACAGACCTTTGATCTGCATCTGAATATTGTAACAGATTCCAGGAACAGTATCCTGGCGGCTCTGGCAGGAATGATCGCACCGGTATTTAAGCCTCTTGGTTTTGGAGACTGGAGATTCTCCACTGCACTTGTAACAGGCTTTATGGCAAAAGAAAGTGTGGTTTCCACGCTGTCTATTCTGTTTGGAAGTACCGCAGCATTGGTGGAAGTGCTTTCTCCTATGGCAGCAGTCTGTCTTCTTACATTCTGCCTGTTATACACACCATGTGTAGCAGCGGTTGCTTCTGTAAAGCGGGAGCTGGGTGGAAAATGGGCAGCTGGCGTAGTGATCGGGCAATGTGTGATTGCCTGGATTGCTGCATTTTTGGTAAAAATTGTTGGCGTTTTACTTAGATTTTGAGAAAAATGACTATTTTTCATTTTTAACAAAATAAATATTGACTATTGGTCATTTTAGATTATACTATAGTACGAAAGAAATGTATTAAGGAGATGACATCAATGGTCAAAGTAGGAAAATGGATAGCCAAGCATAAAGTCCTGGTGCTTCTAATCGGACTTTTGCTGGTGATCCCCTCTGTGATCGGAATCGCAGAGACGAGAGTAAATTATGATCTGTTAAGTTACCTGCCGGATACCCTTGAGACAGTAAAAGGTCAGGATATTCTGGTTGATGAGTTTGGAATGGGCGCCTTTTCCATGGTAATCGTGGAGAACATGGATATGAAGGATGTCCAGAAGCTGGAAGAGAAGTTCAGCGAAGTAGAGCATGTAAAGGATGTTCTCTGGTATGATGATGTGGCAGATATCACCCTTCCGGTGGAGATGATCCCTGAGAAATACAGAAAGATATTTATAAACGGCGATGCTACTATGATGCTGGTTCTGTTTGACAATACCACTTCTTCTGATACTTCCATGGAGGCAATCACAGAGCTTCGTAAGGTTGCCAATGAGCAGTGCTTCCTCAGCGGTATGACAGGTGTTGTTACTGATATTAAGAACATTGCCATGCAGGAGCTTCCGATTTACGTTGTGATCGCAGCTGTACTCAGTCTGATCGTTCTGGAGCTGACTGGCGGATCATTTGTTGTTCCGTTCCTGTTCCTGCTTAGTATCGGGCTTGCCATTCTTTACAACCTGGGAAGCAATATTATTCTAGGAGAGACTTCTTATATTACACAGGCACTTACTGCAGTTCTTCAGCTTGGTGTTACAATGGATTACTCCATTTTCCTTCTGAACAGCTATGAAGAGAATAAGAAGCGATTCCCTGGAGAAAAGGATCGTGCCATGGGCCATGCCATTGCCAACACCTTCAAGTCTGTAGCGGGCAGCTCTGTTACTACAGTTGCCGGTTTCGTTGCACTTTGTGTTATGACCTTTGCTCTTGGACGTGACCTTGGTATTGTTATGGCCAAGGGTGTTATCATCGGCGTTATCTGCTGTGTAACAATTCTTCCGGCACTGGTATTGTTTTTTGACAAGCCAATCGAGAAAACTCAGCATAAGCTGCTTTTTGCCAGAATGGATAAACCCTCTGCATTTATTACCAAGCACTATAAGCTTTGGACTTTGATTTTCCTGGTGCTTCTGTTCCCGGCTATTTACGGAAACAACCACACACAGATTTACTACAATATTGCAGAATCCCTTCCGTCCACATTGGAGTGCAACATTGCCAATGATGAGCTTGAGAAGACTTTTGCAGTAGGTAATATCCATATGATTATGATGGATAAGAATATGGACCCCAAGCAAAAACAGCAGATGTTAAATGAAATCGATAAGGTAGATGGTGTTAAATGGAGTCTGGGTATGAATTCCCTGATTGGTCCTACAGTTCCGGAGTCTATGATCCCGAATGATCTGAAGAAGATTTTTAAAGGTGACCAGTATGAACTTGCATTTGTATGCTCCGAGTACGGATCTGCTACAGATGAGGTAAATGCCCAGCTTGCCCAGATTGATAAAATAGTAAAGAAATACGATGATACAGCAATGGTAATCGGTGAAGCACCTCTTATGAAGGATCTTCAGGATACCACAGATGCCGATCTGGTTCGTGTAAATGTAATTTCCATCGGTGCAATCTTCCTGATCATCTTGATTATTTTCAAGTCGATTTCCCTGCCAATCATTCTGGTTGCGGTTATTGAGTTTGCTATTTTTGTCAATATGGCTATTCCGTTCTATCAGGGAATCAGCCTTCCGTTCGTTGCAAGTATTGTTATCGGTGCAATTCAGTTAGGTGCTACTGTTGATTATGCGATTCTGATGACCACCCGTTACCAGAGGGAGAGACAGCATGGCAAGGATAAGATGGAAGCTATCGGTATTGCCCATAAGACCAGCATGCCATCTATTATCAGCAGTGGTCTTAGCTTCTTCGCAGCGACCTTTGGTGTTTCCTGTTATTCACAGGTTGAGATGATCGGTTCTATCTGTACATTGCTGGCACGAGGTGCTGTTATCAGTATGATAGTTGTACTGTTTATCTTACCGGCTATGTTCATGATCTTCGATAAGCTGATCTGTGTTACATCTATTGGCTTCCTTGGAGACAAGAAGGCCGCTAAGACGAAATAAAACATAGAATTAGAAAAATCCTGCTTCAATCCGGAGCAGGATTTTTTGGTTGAACAAAAGAAGAGAAAACGTTATAATTTATTAAGAATTGTGGGAGCAGCTCTGCTGCGGAGCAATTCGTAAATATCAAGTCAGAGTCAAAGAGCTCCGGCTATGATATTCGAATAGAAATAAGGTGGAGTGGATTTATACATGACATTAGAAGAAATACTTGCACAGGTGCGTGAGGGAACTCTCCCTCTGGAGACTGCCGGGAATCTGATCCGTCAGGATGGCTATAAAGAGATGGATTATGCCAAGCTGGATACGGGGAGGAAGGCCCGCACCGGGTTTGCAGAGGTTGTTTACTGCAGCAACAAGGCAGATGAGCATTTGCTGAATATTTTTGAACGTTTATATCAGGAAGAAGGAGAGGTTCTGGGAACCAGAGCATCTCAGGCACAGTTTGAGCTGGTAAGAGAGAGACTGCCTCATGTGCAGTATGATCCCATTTCCCGAATCCTGAAAATAGAAAAGCCGGACAAGCTTCATGAGGGAAAGGTAGCAGTATGTACGGCGGGGACAGCAGACATTCCTGTGGCGGAGGAAGCGGCGCAGACAGCTGAATATTTCGGAACTTATGTGGAACGCATCTATGATGTGGGAGTAAGCGGAATGCACAGATTATTTTCCAGACTGGAGGCCATACAGGATGCAAACTGTGTAGTAGCAGTTGCTGGTATGGAGGGCGCTCTTGCAAGCGTCATCGGCGGACTTGTGAGCAGACCTGTGATAGCAGTGCCTACTTCTGTGGGATATGGCGCCAGCTTCCATGGTCTGTCAGCACTTTTGACCATGATCAATTCCTGTGCGAATGGCATTGCCACAGTGAATATTGACAATGGATACGGAGCCGGATATCTGGCGACACAGATGAATCGTCTGGCACTTGGAAAATAAAAGACATTTTTGCAGTGAGGATTAATTATGGAAAAATCATTATATCTGGAGTGTTATTCCGGAATCAGCGGAGATATGACAGTGGCAGCACTTCTGGATCTGGGCGCAGACCAGAGGGTGCTGGAGGATGTGCTGGGAAGTCTTCCTGTACAGGGCTTTGAGATAAAAGTAAGCAGGGTGAAGAAATCAGGAATCGATGCCTGTGATTTTGATGTGATCCTGGATAAAGAAATTGATGGACATGACCATGATATGGAGTACCTGCATGGTCAAGGACATGAAGATGGGACAAGGCATGGCCAAGGGCATGAACATGAACAAGGGCATGATGATGAGTCCAGCCATGCACATAGCCACGGGCATTCTCATGAGCTGTCTCATCATCACCGTGGTATGAGGGAAATCTGTCAGATCATCGAGGCATCCAAAATGACAGACGGAGCCAGAAAAACAGCTCTTGCCATTTTTGAGATTTTAGCGGAGGCAGAGGCAAAAGCCCATAATGTTCCGGTAGAAGAAGTCCATTTTCATGAAGTGGGAGCTGTTGATTCTATTGTAGATATACTGTCAGTGGCTGTATGTCTCGATAATCTTGGAATTACAGAGGTGATCGTGCCAGTATTATATGAAGGAACAGGCACTATACGCTGTCAGCATGGAATTCTTCCTGTTCCTGTTCCGGCTGTAACAAATATTGTACAGCAGTGCGGTCTGGAGCTTAAGATCACACCTGTGTCAGGAGAGCTGGTTACACCTACTGGTGCTGCAATTGTGGCAGCAGTGCGTACCTCCTGTAAGCTGCCTGAGAACTTCACAATTGAGAAAACAGGTATGGGAGCAGGCAAGAGAAACTACGAATGTTCGGGAATCCTTCGGGCTATGCTTATCAATACAGAAGTGTCAGATTCTGATCATTCAGATCATATCTATAAGCTGGAAACGAATATTGATGACTGCAGTGGGGAAATACTCGGCTTTGTTATGGAGAGATTATTTGAAGCAGGGGCAAGAGATGTTCACTATACTCCTGTATATATGAAGAAGAACCGTCCGGCCTGGCTGCTTACTGTGATCTGTAAGGAAGAAGATATTCAGGGAATGGAAGCTTTGATTTTTGCAGAGACAACCAGTATTGGTATCCGCAGAGTGAGAATGGAGCGGACCATTTTGCCCCGGAAAAAAATAAAAGTAATGATCCCATTTGGTGAAGTGGAAGTGAAAATCTGCGGACCGGAGGGAGCCCAGAAATGTTATCCAGAGTATGAAAGTCTGGCTAAGATTTGCAGAAAAACAGGAATTTCCTACTCTGAGGCCTATCAGATGGCAGTAGAGGCTGGTAAAAATCTGGAATAAAAGGGCTTCAATCACAATATTGCAACCTTTAAAAGAGTATGTTACAATACAATTTGGCTTTTAAGCCAAATTTATTCAAAATACAATGGAGTGAATATGAAGAAATATTTTGATAATCTCAGACAATATCAGTTCCTCTTAAGCGAACTGGTAAAAAAAGGAATCAAGCTGAAATATCGTCGTTCTTACCTTGGTATTTTGTGGTCTATGTTAGAGCCACTGCTTTCCATGGTAGTTCTGACTATTGTATTCGGAACCTTGTATGGAAATACAGACAAAACATTTCCTGTATACATTCTTTCTGGACGACTTTTGTACAGCTTTTATTCCTCAGCAACCAAATCAGCGCTGAAATCCATCAGGTCCAATTCAGCAATGATCAAGAAGGTATATGTACCAAAGTATCTGTATCCACTTTCAACAGTTATTTATAATTATATTATTTTTCTGATCTCCTTGATAGTGCTTGCCATTGTAAGTGTGGCTCTTGGTGTGAAACCAACGATATATCTGCTTCAGGCACCGGTTGCCCTGATTATTATTCTTATCCTTTCTTATGGATGCGGAATGTTCCTGGCAACCATCGGTGTATTTTTCAGGGATATCGAATACCTCTGGTCTGTTGCACTGATGCTGATCATGTACACCTGCGCGATTTTCTACTATCCAAGCAAGCTGTTAAAGAGTGGCTGGGCATGGATCCTGAAATTTAACCCGCTGTACTGTACCATACAGATTTTCCGTTCTGTATTATTCGGAGAGCCCATGTATCCGCCATACGTTATTTACGCAGCCGTATTCAGCATTTTGATCACGGTTATCGGACTTGTATGCTTTAAGAAGAAGCAGGATAACTTTATTCTATACATTTAAGGAGAGAATATGAGTAAGACAGCCATAGAAGTTGATAATGTAAGCATGAAGTTCAACCTGAGCCGTGAGAAGGTTGACAGCTTAAAGGATTATATTTTTAAAACTATCAAACGGGAAATCCAGTACAATGAGTTCTGGGCACTGAAGAATGTAAGCTTCAGCGTGGAGAAAGGAGACCGGGTAGGAATCCTTGGTCTTAATGGTGCTGGAAAAAGTACCCTTCTGAAGGTGATTTCCGGTGTATTTAAGCCTACTGAAGGCCATGTAGACAAGCATGGCAAGATGGTTCCTCTTCTGGAGCTTGGAGCAGGCTTTGATCCACAGTATACAGGTAAGGAGAATATCTATCTTTACGGTGCCATGCTGGGTTATACCAAGAAGTTTATCGACAGTAAATATGACGAGATCGTGGAGTTTTCAGAGCTTCAGAAATTTATGGATGTTCCGGTGAAGAATTATTCCTCCGGTATGAAGTCCAGACTTGGTTTTTCCATTGCTACAGTTGTAGAGCCTAAGATCCTGATTCTGGATGAAGTGCTTTCCGTAGGTGATGCCAAGTTCCGTAAAAAAAGTGAAAAGAAGATCATGAGTATGTTTGATTCCGGAGTTACCGTGCTTTTCGTATCTCATTCTCTGGAGCAGGTTCAGCGTCTTTGTAATAAGGCTATGATTCTTGAGAAGGGGCAGCTGATCGCATATGGTGACATTGGTCCGATTTCTGAGCAGTACAGTAAAATGATAGGTGGCTGATTATTGTGAAGATACTGCAGGTAGGCCTGGGAAATAATCCCGGGGGAATGGAAGCCTTTGTAATGAATTATTTCAGGGAACTTGCCAGGCAGGGAGTATCCTTTGATTTTGTATCCATGTATGGAACGATTGCCTATGAAAAAGAAATCCTGGAGCTTGGCGGAAGGGTTTTCTACGTTCCCAATGTAAAAAAAGATTATTTTGGCTATGTGAAAGCCTTCAGGGAGCTTCTTGACAGGGAGAGGTACGATGTGGTTCATGTGAATATGCTTTCAGCAGCCAATATTGTTCCCCTTCGCCTGGCGAAGCAGGCTGGCGTAAGAAAAGTAATCGCACATTCCCATAACGCTTCAGCACCGGGAATTGTGCGCAAGCTGATGGATGGCGTGAACCGTCCCAGACTAAGCACCTATGCGGATCAGAAGTTTGCCTGTTCAGAAAAGGCAGGCAGATGGCTGTTTGGAGATAAGGCGTATGAATTGGGACAGGTAACACTGGTAGCAAATGCTATCCAGACAGAAAAATATGGATTTTCAGAAGATAACAGATGGGAAATCAGAGAGAAGCTGGGAATTTCCCGGGATGCCCTGGTGGTGGGGCATGTAGGACGGTTTCAGGTTCAGAAGAACCATGAGGCCATTATCCGTATTTTCCGTGAAATCCATCTACAAGAGCCGGATGCAAGGCTTTGCCTTATTGGCGACGGCGAATTAAAGGAACAGATCCAGGAGCAGGCCAAGAAGGCGGGCATCCTGGATAAAATCATATTTACGGGAGTGTGCCCGGATGTGGAACGCTATTTAAGCGCCATGGATGTTTTTCTCTTTCCTTCTTTATTTGAGGGATTGCCCTTTACTCTTCTGGAGGCTCAGGCTAATGGCCTGCCATGTGTGATCTCAGATCAGATCACAGGGGAAGCAGTGCTCTCACAGGAAAATGTGACAAAGGTTTCCCTGACAGAAAGCCCGCAGGAATGGGCTAAGAATGTATTTAAGATGAATGAAGCCGGAAGAATAGATGAGAAAGAGGCAGCCAGAAGACTGGCGGCAGCAGGATTTGACATTCATGAGGAAGCGCAGAAGCTGCTGGCTTTATATGACAGATAGCTGACCGGGGAAGCTTTAAAATGTAATGATTTTCAGAGCAGGAGATAACAGATGGAAAAAATCGATTTTGTGCTTACCTGGGTGGACGGTGGTGATCCTGACTGGCTTGCACAGCGCAGAGAATATCAGCCGGGAAGAGGAACTGACGCAGGAGAGAGCAGATACCGGGATTGGGACAATCTTCAGTACTGGTTTCGTGGTGTGGAGAAATTCGCTCCCTGGGTAAATAAGATATTTTTTGTTACATGGGGACATGTTCCGAAGTGGCTTAATACCTCTCATGAGAAAATTCAGATTGTAAAGCATGAGGATTTTATGGCTCCGGCTTATCTTCCTACCTTTAATATTAATTCTATAGAGCTGAATCTTCACAGGATAAAAGGACTGTCACAGCAGTTTGTGTTTTTCAACGATGACATGTTTCTCATTGATCAGGTGAAGTCGGAGGACTTTTTTAAGAATGGGCTTCCCTGCGACTGTTGTATTGAGACTGCTCTTGTTCAGGATAATATCCGTAATCCCTTTGCAAATATACTTATGAACGATGCGGCTCTTGTAAATATGCACTATAATAAAAAGGCTGTGATCCGGAAGCAGGCTTCTAAGTGGTTCAGTCCGGCCTACGGAGCTATGGCTCTTCGGAATATGCTGATGCTGCCCTACCGTGAATTTTCCAGCTTTAAGTACACCCATCTCCCAAGTGCTTTTTTGAAGAGTTCCTATGAGAAGGTCTGGGAAGAAGAGGGAGAGATACTGGATGAGGTGTGTCAGAACCGGTTCCGTACAGTATTCGATGTAAACCAGTATGTGGTGAAATACTGGCAGTATATGGAGGGGAATTTTACTCCGCAGTCACCAAAAATCGGGCGCTTTTATACCATTGGAAAGCATGACCGGCAGATTCATGAGACTATCCGCAGACAGTCATGCAAGATGATCTGTCTCAATGATGATGTGAATGTGGGAGATTTTGAAAAACAGAAGAAAGAAATTCAGGAAAGCTTCGAAGTGGTTTTTCCAGAGAAATCGTCTTTCGAGATGTAATAGTAGAGAAGGTTTGCGATGCTGGTGTATCTTAATTGCATCAGGCAAATCATAGAAACGAGGGTGAGAGATGACAAAGGATTCCCTTAAGAAAAAAATAAAAGAAGAGGGGCTGGCAGGAAGTGCTCTTTATTATCTTGGCCGCTTTTTTTCCAAGACAGAGCTTGCCCTGATTGGAAAATGGTTTGGAAGCCATGGAAAGCTCCGTTCCAACTGTATTGTGCTGAAGAACCGCACTATGCAGGATATGACTGACAATCCCCGGGCTTTTTATGAATATCTGATCCGTAACAAATTAAATGAAAAATATCAGATCATCTGGATGGTTTCTGATAAGAAAAAATGCCAGAGACTGAAATGCAAGAATGTTAAATTTGTAACAGCTGAGAATAAGTACGGCTGGTCAAGTCCTCTTGCTTATTATTATGGCGCCGTTGCAGGATTTTTCTTCTATACGAACAATACAGCGTATTTGAATTTTTACCATTGTGAGGGACAGGTTACTGTAAATATGTGGCATGGGTGTGGCTATAAGGATGTGGCCAGAGACAATAAGCCTCCCGCAGGAAAGAGTATGATGCATTTTGACCATGCTCTGGTGCCGGGCTCTGTATTCGTGGATACGAAATCCCGCTACTGGAATTGCAGTAAGGAGAAAATCCTTCCTCTGGGTTATCCAAGATATGACTGGATGCTTCATCCCTACGTGACCAGGGAAAAGGCTCTGAAGGTTTTATTTGACCGGAAAGATGAAAAAACAGTAATCTGGATGCCCACCTTCCGGAAGAGCGAAGTGCTCATAAGTGCAGAGAATAATATTGATCTGCCTTTCCAGCTGCCTGCGTTGAACAGCGAGGAAGAGCTGAAGGAGCTGGACGATCACTTAAGAGAATGCAGGATATTTCTCATCATTAAGAAGCATCCTCTTCAGTCCGGCTGGAATTTTTTGGAAAGTCAGTATACCAATATCAGGTATGTGACAGAGGAGATGCTTCAGAAATCCGGTATCCAGCTGTATGAGCTGGTAGGACTTATGGATGGACTGATTTCCGATTATTCCTCTATTGCTGTGGATTACATGCTTCTTGACAGGCCTCTTGGCTATGTGCTTACTGATTTGGAGAGCTATCGCAGTACCAGAGGTTTTGTGTTTGAGAAACCGCAGGAATACATGCCGGGGGAGAAGATTTATGATCTGGAGGATCTGAAAACTTATTTCAGGCATATGGAAGCCGGAGTGGATCCTTATAAAGAAGAAAGAGAAAGATTATTACCAAGGATGCACACTATGCCTCAGAAGGCATGTTATTGCGAGGCACTTGCAGAGTATTTGAATATAAAGTAGAGGAGAAATGATAAATGGGAAAGGTAATCGGATACACGCAGGGAACCTATGACATGTTTCATATTGGTCATCTGAACTTGATCAAAAATGCCAAGAGAAGATGTGATTATCTGATCGTAGGTGTAAATACAGATGAGCTTGTGGAAAGCTATAAGAAAAAAAGACCTATCGTACCCCTGGAAGAACGGGCGGAGATCGTCAGATCTATTAAATATGTGGACGAGGTGATCATTACCAATACTCTTGACAAAAAAGAAATCTGGGATAAGATCCGTTTTGATGAGATTTATATTGGTGACGACTGGAAGGGAAACGAGCGCTGGGAGCGTACCGGTAAGGAGATGGAAGCTTTGGGCGCCAGACTTGTTTATCTTCCCTACACAAAAGATACATCTTCTACAATGCTTCGTGAGAAATTAAAGGAGTATTAAATCATTAAGAAAGGTAAGATCCATGGAAAGAGCACAGAGAATTTTAAAGAAATTTTCCAATATCCTGAAGGAACAGGGACCTGGAGCTTTGCTTGTCACTTTCAGAGGATATTTGACTTATGCATTATATGACCGCTGGAGGGTGAGAAGACTCCGTAAGTTCCCGCCGCGTATGGTAAAGAACAGAATCCTGTTTGAGACGAATGACGATTTTACAGATAACTGCAGGGCACTTTTTGATTATATGGTTGCCAATGGATATAATAAGAAATATGAATTGATCTGGCTGGTGCATGAGCCGGAGAAGTATAAGAAATATCAGGCAGAAAATGTAAAATTTGTTCGCAATTTTAAGAAAAATACAACTATCCGAAGAGCAGCTGCCTATCGTTATGCACTGACTTCTACCTTTATTTTTTACACTCAGGCCTTTAACTGGATCGGTATGGCGAGAAAAGGCCAGACCTTTGTAAATCTGTGGCATGGTTGTGGCTACAAGGCAAATAAGAATAACCGAAAGGTGTTTTTTGATTACTGTCTGGTGCCTGGTGATGTGTTTATTGAAACTAAAAAAGAATTTTTCGGATGCAGCTCCAAGAAGCTTCTGGCGCTTGGCTATCCCCGTTATGATCAGATGATGAAAGGCAGCGATGCAGCAAGAGCCTACAGGGATAAGCTGCTGAAGGCTGCTGACAGTAATAAGCTGATCCTGTGGATGCCGACCTATCGTCATGCAAGCAGTGAGAGGTTGAATGAGGAGACTCTTAATAATGAGTTTAATATCCCGATCCTGGATGATAAGGAGAGACTGCTTGCTTTCAATGATTTCTGCCGCGACAATCATGTGCTTGTGGTAATTAAGAAGCATTATCTTCAGATTCCATACGATTTCGGGGAGAATGTGCTTACCAATATTGTTTATCTGGAAAATCAGGATCTGGAGGACAATGGCCTGCAGCTTTATGAGTTTATCAATTGCTCCGATGCTCTGGTATCTGATTATTCCTCCGTTGCAATTGATTACCTGCTCCTTAACAGACCTATGGGCTTTACCCTGGATGATTACGAAGCTTACACAGAATCAAGAGGCTGGGTATTTGAAGATCCGCTGGAATATATGCCTGGAGCGCATATTTACAATGTGCAGCAGTTTGAACAGTTTGTTCTTGATATTAAGAATGGAAAAGACGATTACGAAAGCCAGCGTAAGGCAATTATTGCAAAAACCCATAATGTAACAGATTGCTACTGTAAACGTGTTCTGGATTACTTTAAGATTACGATTTAAGGGGTATCTACAATATGAAAATTTGTATCTGGATAACAAAAATATTTGACCTGGGCGGTACCAAGCGTGTGGTTTCCCTTCTGGCAAATGAGCTGGTGAAGGAGCATGAGGTGACGATCATGACTTATGAGGATCGTTTCCGGGAAGACCGCACCATGTATCATTTAAGCGAAGATATTGATGTGGATTTTATTGACAACAGCCAGTTTGTGAATAAGCATCATACTCCGGCTTTTTGTGCCCGCTATTTTGTGAAGAAGCTGAATGACCAGTCAGGAATGTTCAATAAGAAAAGTCTGAATCCCATTCTTGGGGAGGCAATCTTTCCGAAGAAAACAAGGGAGAAATGGGTGGAGTATTTTAATTCCCAGGATTATGATGTGATCCTTACTACTGCGTCCCTGAGCCTGAGACTTGGCATGATCGCACCACAGCTGAAAGCAGCCACTATCGGCTGGCAGCACAATTGTTATGACGGTTATCTTCATGTAAAGCCTGTGGTATTCTGGCAGCAGGAGAATCTTCTTAAAGAGTATCTGCCTAATCTGGACAGATATATTGTATTAAGTGATTATGACAAACGGGACTATATGGAGAAGCTGGGAATTGACTGTGAGGTAAAAATCAATCCCCGCAGCTTCGTCAGTGAGAAGAAGTGCGATGTGAAATCTAAGAGATTCCTTATGGCTACCCGTTTCGTATATGCCAAGGGGCTGGATCTGATGATGGAATCCTTTGAGGAATTCTGTAAAGAAGACAAAGAGTGGCAGCTTGATATTATTGGTGACGGAGATTTGTTCGAGCAGATCAAAGCAGACGCAAAGAAGCGTCACCTGGAGAAACGTGTCCATTTTGTAGGCTACACCAATGAGCCGGAGAAATATTATCTGAATTCTTCAGTTTTCCTTCTTCCTTCCAGATGGGAGGGCTGGCCTATGGTAATCATGGAGGCTTTTGAGTTTGGCCTTCCGGTGATCGCTTACCATATGGGCGCTATGGACCTGATCATTGATGACGGAAAGACCGGTTTCCTTCCTGATGCCTTTGATCCGCATAAATTTGCCCAGGCTATGCTGAAGCTGGCCCATGATGATGAGCTTCGTGCACAAATGTCTGCAAATGCAATTGTGAAATCTGACGATTTCTCCATTGACAAGGCAGTGAAGGAATGGAACGGACTTTTTGAGCGCGTAGTTGCAAAGAAGAGGGGGAAGTGATATGAAGATCACCGTGAACAACCTGAAGAAGCTGGTGAAGAAGGTTGTCTGCCATCAGGAGAATTCCGGGAAAGAGAAGGATACCTTTGAGGCAGCCATAAAAAAAGCTGAGAATGAGGCAAAGTACAATCTCACAGAGGAGCTTCGGGAAAAGTACGCGGATTTTCTGAACAGTCCCATAAAAGAAAAATGTATACTGTATGAGGCATTTGGGGGCAGAGGCATGACCTGCAGCCCTCATGCCATTTTTAAGTATTTATTGGCCCAGCATGAGTTTCAGGAATATCTCCATGTCTGGGTCATTGATGACTTTTCGGACAATGAGCCATGGATGGGACTTTATAAGAATTATCCAAATGTAAAATTTATTAAATTCCAGTCTCTGGAATACAGGGAATATCTGGCAACTGCCAGATATCTGATCAACAACGTAAGCTTTCCGGGGTATTTTACAAAAAGAAAAGAGCAGATCTTTGTGGATACCTGGCATGGTATTCCGCTGAAGACCATCGGATTTGATATTCCTGCAGGAAAAGTGAGTGCAGGAAATACAGTAAAGAATTTCCTGGCAGCGGACTATCTCATAGCGCCTAATCATTTTATGACGGAGATTTATGAAAACGCATTTAAGATGAGAGATCTGTATCCAGGCACCATTCTGGAGGTGGGACAGCCTCGTAATGACAGTTACTTCCACACAGACAGAGCTTCTGTATTTGAGAAGCTGAAGCTGGCAGGAGTGGAGGCAGATCCTGCTAAGAAGCTGATTCTTTACGCTCCTACATGGAAGGGCAGCAAGTATTCCAGTCCGGATACCAGTCTGGATGCTTATGAAAAAATGATCCGCACCATTGAGGAGAACGTGGATACCCATAAATATCAGGTGTTGGTAAAGCCTCACCAGATCGTATACTATCACATTAAGGATACTGCCGGGGTAACCGGACAGTATATTCCGGCTACTGTGGATACCAATGAACTTCTTCAGGCAACGGATATTCTGATTTCCGATTATTCCAGCATTTATTTTGATTATCTGGTATCGGGAAAGCCCATATTGTTCTTCATCCCGGATCTGGCAGATTACAAGAATTACCGGGGGCTGTATTTTGGCATTGATAAGCTTCCGGGACCGATTGCCGAGAATTATGAGCAGCTTGGGGAATATGTAAAAGATCCTGAGGGGGCTATGGAGCCGTATCGTCAGGTTTATGAAAGAGAAGCGGCCTGGGCATGTCCGAAGGATGATGGCAATGTGTGCCAGCGGCTTGTGGATATTGTATTCCATGGAAAAGAAAGTGCTGAGTGCATAAAGTGCCAGAAGGATGGTTCTGAAAGCAGGAAAAAACTTCTTATGTATGCCGGCGATTTTTCAGAGGGAGATGATACTGCAGGATTTCTTGGCCTTGCCGAGAATCTGGATCTGGAGAAATATGACATTACCCTGCTCATAGACGGTGGTGGGGATGACTATGCCCCAGAGCAGATTATGAGTCTGCCATCAAAGATCCGTGTCCTTTTCCGGGGACAGCCTTTTAACGGAAGCGTGCAGGAGCTTGCCTGCCATGAGATGCTTATGAAGGGAAAGGGGAAAGACATTCCCCATGAACTATATAAAAGAGAAGCCCGGCGTCTGTTTGGCGAGGGAAAATTTGACTGTGCCATTGATCTTACCGGGAAAAAGAATCTGTTTTCTATGGTAGCAGGAGAACTTTCAGGAACGAAATTCTTTTCCTGGAAGGCACAATTTGCCCGTAAGAAGGAGATTGAGAAGGAGCTGGCAGGACAGCCGGTGATCGTAGGTGCGAAAGAGAGCTATTTTATTGCCAGATATGAGGGTAACAACCCTACTGCGATTACAGTGGAAGCAATTCCGGCACCTGATACGGAGAGAATCAATTATATCTGCATGTATCAGAAGGAAGCACAGAATGTTCTGAAGGCTTTTGAGAAGCTGGATAAGAAAAATACCTGTCTTTACATTACCGGAAAGGGAGAGGGCTATCAAAAAATGAAAAAGATGGTTTCCCAGCTCCATCTGGAGGGCAGGGTGATTCTTACAGGATGGCTGGAAAAGCCCTTTGCATTTATGAATTTGTGCGATTACTTTATCTGTCCGGCAGGGCAGGAGGAAAGCCTTGGCACTCTCGGGGCGAAGACCATGAATATGAAGCTCCTGTCCGAAGATTGTGTTACAGAGGTTTCCTACAGCTTTGATGCCGGGGAATGGAACGAGAAGCAGTGTGCCAGACTGGAAGAACTGATAGAAGGTAAGAGGGCTGCCCATGAATGAGATAGAGAAGATTTTGAAAGAGAATATGGAGGATTATGAGAGTCTGAAGCGTCAGGCTCTGAAGTTTGTCCATGAGAATCAAAAAGAGCTTTCCAAAAACTATGAGTATGCAGGCTTTTGCCAGGATCCTCTGGCAGAGAGACAGCTTTTTGCAGTTGTGGATGTAAGGAAACCAGGGAGCGAGCTGCTTTTGGATATGCTGAAATATCTGATGCAGTGCCATGGAGGAGAATATGAAGTAATCGCTTGTATAACAGGCGGTTTTCATATTAAGAAAAGTCTGAATATTACCTATGTGAAAGAGGAAAGCCGGGATTACTGGAGGGCACTGGCACGGTCCAGGTTTATTTTCAGCAATGTGATCCTGCCGGGAGCTTTTACAAAAAGACAGGAACAGGTTTATTTTAATTCTATGCTTGGGGAAATGGAAGTGGCAGACACCGGCGAATTTATTTCTGCTGCTGCAAGGGAATTCCTGAAAACAGATTATATTTATGCTTCCTCCCCAAAAACAGCAGAGGAAAACTGGCTGAAGAAATGCTTCCTGGGACAGGTGTATGATGGCAAGGTGCTTGTGGTTTCACAGAAACAGCAAAAAACCACAGAGGGAATTGGTGGCTTGTTTTCTTCTATTGTCTCTGGCATTTCTTCAAAGAATGTGGAGATGGTTTCTCTTCGAAATGGGGAAACGAAGAAAAAGATCCTGATCCTTGGAAGCTGGAAGGCAGAGCAGCAGGCGAAGACTGTGGTGCAGAAGCTTTTGGAAAGCATAGATAAGAATAAGTACGACGTTCTTCTTTATAGTGGCTGGCTTGGAGGCAAAAGTGAAGTGAAGGAGTATCTTTCCTTCGAAAAAGAACTTCCCAGGATCATGGGGGCGGGAAGAATGACCTTAAATCAGGAGGATTTCCTGAATTACCGTATGATCGAGAAGAATCCGGCTATTTATCTGGAGAATCCTACGATCCGCAGATACATGAAGAAGCTTGCGAAAAGAGAATGGGGCAGATTATTTGGCAACAGTTCCTGGGACGTGGTGATCATGGCAGGAAGCACAGGATACCTGCCTTACTACCTGGCGGCAGAAGCACCGGCCAGAATGAAGGTTCTGGTGGATCTTGATTTTCTGCCTTACGTGCATGAGAAATATCCGGCAAGGTGGCGTAAGTCGCTGACTGTATTTGACAGGATATATGCGTCTGCCGACTGTCAACAGCTGGGTGGTTATGGTCAGGAGAACCGTCTTAGGATCATGCGTCTGCCTGTATTGACGGCAGATAAGCCGGAGCAGGGACAGGTGGAGATGGTTTCCTACAATGGAGAAAATTATCTGGTGAGCGAGAATCGGAGACTTCAGGGAGAACGGGTTTCCATGAAGCTGGTACAAAAGCCGGTTACCGGAAGTATCCTGGTAAATGGTGAGCTTGCCCCGGCAGAGGAACAGAAGGAGTTTCTGAAGCAGCTGGCAAGGGAACACAAATTGTATGTGCTGGGCACACAAAGTGCTGCATATAAAACCATTCTTCCTGATGCTGTGGTGCTGGATGAATATGTGCAAAAAGAACTGTATCTGTATCCGGCGGCATGGGAGTTTTTCGGTGCTTTTTCCGGCTATGTGGGAAATCCAGGTCTGGAGGACGATGTGATAGAGAAGCTTTGTAAGGCTTTTGGTGTGAAAAAATATTTAATAAAATAGATTTGTGTAGCTTAAGGGGAGGGTATGACAACTAATCATAAAAATAATAAATACAGGATTATTTTCCGTTTTCTGAAGGGAAATATCCGGTTTTTTGTGGGGACCCTTTTATTTTCCATATTGTTTACAGTGTGTAATGGAGTGATCCCACAGATTGTGAAATATACAGCAGACCATATTCTGGCGCCAGATGGGCTCCAGGCTGGTCTGAATGTGAGAAGTGCACTATTGCTGGCAGCAGTATTGGTGGCTGTTTCAGCAGTGTTTTCAGGTGTGTTTAATTATTTGAGCAAAATGTGCCTGGCAAAGGGCTCTGAGAATTTTCTGAAAGCGATCCGCGACAATTTGTATCATCATACTCAGTATCTGCCCTGTTCCTGGCATGTGAAGCATCAGACTGGTGAAATCATCCAGAGATGTACTTCAGATGTGGAGGTGATCCGTAATTTCGTATGCAGACAGCTTCCGGAGGTATTTCGAATCTGCTTTCTGATCGTGTTGTATCTGGGAATCATGTTTTCCATGAATGTTCAGGTCACTTTGGCCGGGGCAGCCTTTTTCCCGGTGATCATCGGATATACCAGCTATTTCTATTACAGGATTGGAAAAAGATTCCAGGACGCAGATGAGGCGGAGGGTGCTCTTTCCAGTACGGTGCAGGAGAATCTGACCGGTGTTCGTGTGGTGCGGGCTTTTGGAAGAGAGAAATATGAGATCGACCGTTTTGATAAGAAGAATAATGCCTATTCAGATCTGTGGATTCATCTGGGTAAATTAATGAGCGTTTATTGGGCATCGGGAGATCTGCTTACCAATCTTCAGGTACTGACTGTCATGGTGACTGGTGTGGTGTTTGCTGTTAAGGGGCAGATTACGCTGGGCACCTTTATAGCACTTGTGTCTTATAATGCGTCACTGACCTGGCCTGTGCGAAATCTGGGAAGAATCATTTCAGATATGAGTAAGGCGGGAGTCTCTATGGAGCGAGTTGCTTATATCCTGATGGCAGAGGAAGAGAAGGACACAGAAGAAGCTGTTGAAGGAAAGCCTGACATGACCGGGGATATTTGCTTTCATAATGTTTCTTTTGGCTACTCGCCAGAGCATATGGTGTTGAAAAATATTAATTTTACAATTCCATCGGGAAGTACATTTGCAATTCTTGGTACTACCGGGAGTGGAAAATCAACCCTTGTCCATTTACTGGACCGTCTATATGATCTGCCGGAGGACTGCGGCAGTATAACTATCGGAGGTACAGATATCCGTAAGATTCCCCGTCAGTATCTCCGTGAGAATATGGGAATGGTACTTCAGGAGCCCTTCCTTTTCTCCAGAAATATCCGTGAAAACATTGGTATCACAAGGGAGAAGCTTCTGGATGAGGAAATCCGCCATGCAGCCAGAATTGCCTGTGTGGATGAGGCTATCCAGCATTTTGCTGACGGCTATGATACGATCGTAGGAGAACGAGGAGTGACTTTATCCGGCGGGCAGAAGCAGCGTGTGGCAATTGCCAGAATGCTGATGAAGGAAGCACCGATCCTAATATTTGACGATTCTTTGTCAGCTGTTGATACTGAGACTGATAATAAAATCCGTAAAGAACTGAAGAAAGAGATGGAGAAGGCTACTGTGATCATGATTTCCCATCGGATCACGTCTCTTATGCAGGCGGATTGTATTATTGTAATGGACAAAGGAGAAATCCAGCAGATGGGTACTCATGAGGAGCTGATCCGTCAGGAGGGCCCATACAGGGATATTTATGAAATTCAGATGAATAGTGACATTCGTCTTATGGAAGAAGGTGCGGTGTGAGAATAGAAGAAAAAGAATATACGAAATCTATTGATTTTTCCATCTGGAAAAAGATTTTCCCATTTCTTACACCCCGGAAAAACATACTGATCATGGTTGTGGTGATGAACATTCTGTGTTCTGTTCTGGATATTATCATGCCTCTTTTTCAGCGACAGGCAATTGAGGCTTTTATTGAGAAAAATACCTTGGCCGGGCTGGGAGGATTTATTGCGCTGTATCTGGCAGCGATCATTTTCCAGATGTGGACAGTGATCTGCTTTACCAGGGGCTGCATGATCATTGATGTGGAAACCGGGCGTGATATGAAAAGAGCCTTATTTGTCCACCTTCAGAAGCTGTCTTTTTCCTACTATAATGCAACTCCGGTTGGATATATCTTATCCAGGGTGATGAATGATGTGGTAAAAATCACAGAGCTGATTGCCTGGGATGTGATTGATATGCTGTGGGCTGTTTTTTATGTGGCAGGTGTATTCGTGGCTATGTTATTTCTCAACTGGAGGCTGGCTCTGGTGATCATGCTGATCGTTCCTGCTATTGCAGTGCTTACCTGGTATTTTCAGAATAAGATCCTTACATGGAACCGTCAGGTGAGAAAGATCAATTCCAAGATCACAAGTGGTTACAATGAAGGAATCATGGGTGCAAGAACTGTGAAAACCCTGGTTGTGGAGGAAAAGAATTTTCAGGAGTTTTCCCAGGTTACGGAAGAGATGCGGGGAGCAGCTGTTAAAGCTGCGAGACTGAATGCTGTGTATGTTCCCATGGTGGTATTTTTCGGTGCTCTTGCAACTGCAATCGTGTTGGAGCGCGGTGGTATTATGGTTCTGAACGGAAGCATGGATATAGGAACTCTTGCTGTATTTACTGCATATGCAGTTGGAATTTTTGAGCCAATTCAGAGACTTGCAGCAATTTTGTCAGAGTGTATTTCTGCCCAGGCGAATATTGAACGAGTTACTTCTCTTCTGGAGGAATCACCGCAGGTAGTGGATTCCCCGGAGGTTCTGGAAAAGTATGGAGATTTTTTTACGCCTCATAAAGAAAACTGGGAACCAATCAAGGGTGATATAGAGTTTGAGAATGTATCCTTCCAGTATCCGGATGGAAAAGAAGAAGTGCTTAGTAATTTCAATCTGAAGATTCCGGCCGGCACAAATGTGGCAATTGTTGGAGAAACAGGTGCAGGGAAGAGTACGCTGGTAAATCTGGCATGCCGTTTCTTCGAGCCTACTCGCGGAAGGATCCTTATTGACGGGCGGGATTACCGGGAGAGAAGCCAGCTGTGGCTTCACAGTAATATCGGATATGTGCTTCAGAATCCTCATCTGTTTTCCGGTACTGTGATGGAGAATATCCGTTATGGAAAACTGGAGGCTACGGACGAGGAAGTGAAAGCAGCAGCACGGGCAGTCCACGCAGACGAGGTGGCCGGGAAATTGGAGAAAGGCTATGACAGTGACGTAGGAGAAGGCGGTGACAGGCTTTCTACAGGGGAGAAACAGCTTCTTTCCTTCGCTCGGGCGGTGCTGGCTGATCCGGCTATCTTTGTGCTGGATGAGGCGACCTCTTCCATTGATACCAGAACAGAGCAGTTGATCCAGCAGGCGACAGATAAATTGCTGAAAGGCAGGACATCATTCCTGATCGCCCATAGACTGTCTACTATCCGGAATGCAGACCTAATATTGGTTGTCCGTGATGGAAAGATTGTAGAGCAGGGAAAACACAGAGAGCTGTTGGAAAAGAAGGGATATTATTACCAGCTGGTACGGCAGCAATTTGCAGATCAGGAGTCAAAGAAGGTATTGAGCTAGTTTGTCTGGAGAAAACATGTGTCCTTCCTGGAAAATAAAAAATGTATAATTATACTTGACATGAAAAAACTTTGGTAGTAAAATAGCTTTAGTTCGTTAAAGAATTAAAACTTAAAAGAACTAAATTCCTTGAAGGGAAGCAGTAAGAACAGAGGAACCTGATTTACAGAGAGCTGCGGTGGTGGAATGCAGTATCAGGACTGTTTTGAAGATCATCCCTGAGAAGGGAAGCCGAACGCTTCATAAGTTACAACCTGTTTCAGGGTACGAAGTGAAGAGTAATGTCAAGTAGGTTTCCACGGCTGTTCCCCGTTATCGGAATCGCGTATGTCAGTACGTTGTCTTTTCGTACTTGTTTCAAAGGAGAAACAGGGTGGTTACGGTCTAATATGGTCCGTCCCTAGTTTGGGGGCGGATCTTTTTTTGTGTGAAAGTCCCGGACTGCGGCTGCACAGCAGGGAAAGCTGACTTTCACGCATAAAGCTGTCTGCGATAGCAGACGTTTCCGTTTTACGGAAGACGAAAACCTGACAAGAAAGCCAAAGTTATTGTTCACAGGTAGTATTTCGCGAGGTGTTTTTTGTGAACGAAGTGAACAGTAACCCAAGAGGAGGAGAAAGCATGAAAGTCTTCAAAAAAATCATGAATGGAGTAGCAGCGGTTGAAAACTGTATTCTTGTGGTGTCCACGCTGCTGATCCTGGTCCTGACTGTAGGAAATGTATTTTCCCGTAAAGTCATTCATCGTTCCTGGTCATTTACCGAGGAACTTGTTGTTGCAGTCTTTGTACTGATCACATTAATGGCCGCAGCACTTGCCTGCAGAGAAGGAGAATTGGTCAATCTGTCACTTGTTACCGACCGTCTTCCTAAGAAGCTGAAAAAACCGTCAGTTATCCTTACCACTATTTTGTGCATTGTTTTTACCGCTATTTTATTCTGGTTTGGTATGGACAAAGTAATCACACAGCTGGAAAACGGAAAAAGGACATTTGTCCTGAACTGGCCGGAGTGGATTTTCTGGTCCTTTGTTCCCATTGGATCCGGCTGCATGATTTTACATTTTATTGAATATTGCATTGATTATTGTACTGGAAACGTGAGAAAGGAGGATAAATAAATGATAAGTGCAGTTCTTTTTATTTCATTTTTTGTTTTCCTGATCATGGGAGTTCCCATTGCTATCTGTCTGGGATTATCTTCCGTATGTGCCATCCTGTACTCCGGAACATCCCTTACTATTGTTGCGACTAATATGTATGCCGGAATCAGTAAATTCCTCCTTCTGGCAATTCCATTTTTCGTACTTTCCGGTAATATTATGGCGAAAGCCGGAATTTCCAAAAGACTTGTAAAATTTGTTGACACCTGTGTAGGTCACAGAAGAGGCGGTATCGCAATCGTGTGCGTTATCGTAGCCTGCTTCTTTGGTGCAATCTCTGGTTCAGGTCCTGCCACAGTAGCAGCTCTTGGAGCAGTCCTGGTTCCTGCTATGGTGGAAAGAGGAGGCTTTAGCGCACCATTTTCCACTGCATTGATGGCTACCTCCAGTTCCATCGCCATTGTTATTCCGCCAAGTATTGCATTCGTTGTATACGCCTCTATTACAGGTGTTTCCATTGCAGATATGTTTATGGCCGGAATCGTACCTGGAATTCTCATGGGTGTTGCCCTTGTGATCGTGGTTATGGTAGAAGCCAGAAGAAAAGGCATTCAGCCGGCCCAGAAGAAAGCCACTGCAAAAGAGCGCTGGGATGCATTTAAGGATGCTTTCTGGGGATTCTTAATGCCGGTTA
This sequence comes from uncultured Blautia sp., assembly GCA_934408705.1. GTDB lineage: Bacteria > Bacillota > Clostridia > Lachnospirales > Lachnospiraceae > Blautia_A. The sequence goes on from CAKRVL010000011.1 coordinate 46,115, forward strand.
TCATTCTTGGTGGTATTTACGGCGGTATTTTTACTCCTACTGAGGCAGCGGCTGTATCTGTTGTATACGGTCTGTTTGTTGGTATGGTGATCTACCGTGAAGTAAAACTGAAGGATCTGTTTGACCTTTGTGTGGATTCCGCAAAAACAACAGGCGGGATCATGCTGATCGTAGCATGCGCTTCCCTGTTTTCCTATGTATGTACAAAATTCGGTATTGCAGATGCAGCTTCTGAATTGCTTGGAAGCATTGCACATAATCAGTTTACTTTCCTTCTGATCGTAAACGTGATCTTCCTGATCGCAGGCTGCTTCATCGATGCAAACTCTGCCATGTATATTTTCATTCCGGTTATGCTTCCGGTATGTAAGGCACTGGGATATGATGTGGTTGCATTTGGTGTTCTGGCAACTGTAAACCTTGCAATCGGACAGGTAACACCTCCCGTTGGAGTTAACCTGTTTGTAGCTATTGGAATTAAAATCAAAAAAGGCATGGAGGTTACTCTTCAGGAGATTTCCAAAGCAGTTATGCCTATGCTTGCAGCTTGTATTGTAGTGCTTCTTGTAGTTACATACGTTCCTGTAACGTCAACAGCTCTTCCAAGGGCTCTTGCAAAGAACGGTGCTTATTCCGGTGATGCTTCTTCTGACAATAGCAGTTCTCTGACTGCCACCGCCGCAGGAGATGAGAATCAGTCCTTCAACGAGATCGCAGATTACAGTGACCTTGGCTGGGAAGAAACCACCTGGAACTTTGCCTGCTCCACAACTGAGACTTCTACATGGGCTGACGGCGGACGTAAGTTTGGCGAGCTGATGGAAAAAGCCACAGGAGGAAAAGTAAAAGTAAATATTTATGCAGCTGATCAGCTGACTAACGGTAATCAGTCTGAGGGTATCCAGGCGCTGATGAACGGAGATCCGGTACAGATTTCCATGCATTCCAACCTGATCTATTCAGCCTTTGACCCAAGATTTAACGTAGTTTCCCTGCCGTTTATTTATGATTCTGTAGAAGATGCAGATGCCAAATTTGACGGAGAAGCCGGTGAGAAATTAAAAGAAATCCTCAGCGAGTACGGACTACACTGCATGGGTATCGCAGAGAATGGTTTCCGTGAGCTGACAAACAGTGTCCGTGAAGTAAAATCCGTGGACGATATGAAGAACCTGAAAATCCGTGTTGCCGGATCCAATCTCCTTATGGAATGCTATAAGAGATGGGGGGCAGATGCAACTAACC